>JAWSUQ010000283.1:0-4314 GCA_033549265.1 Bacillota bacterium | reverse complement strand
GTATATGCCAGGAAAACCTGTAATCCCAACACCAGAACTAACATTATGAATAATTCCTTTTTTCCTAGCCTTCATATATGGCAGAACCGCACTAATCATCCGCACATAACCAAAATAGTTAACATCGAACTCTAACTTGGTATCCTCAATATCCTTTTGTTCAAAAGGAGAGAATATTGCCAAACACGCATTATTAACTAAAATGTCTACCTTCCCCCACCTGTCAATTACTGCTTTGACAGATTCATTAACCTTAACGTCCTTTGTAACGTCAGTTTTGTAGAACATTATTTTATTAGGAAAAGATTGCTGGAAAACGATTAATTTGTCGCCTTCTAAATCAAAGCCAGCAACGAAATACCCCTGTTTTAGAAGGGCTTCTGTCATGTGAAGTCCAATTCCATTGTTTGCACCAGTAATAATGACCACTAAACCTTCGACCTGAATCATAGTTTTCACCTTCTTCTTTATTTTGAGCGCTGTCATATTAACGTCCTAGCCATACACGAACTTTCTAACTGGCGTGATTTTATTTCTCCTAACGTTCTCGGCATTCTCGACGTTCAGTTCCTCAGGGCTGGCACAAGACTTGCCAATCCTATTTAAAAATTACTCAATATGTCAGGTAACGTTCAAGCATTCCCGGCCCCTAAGCCATAAGCTTCGCCGAACCTTAAATGTTAACTGATGTCAGACGGCTACAGAGCCAGAGCTGACAGGACGTCAGTACCTTAAATTCAAAGTCTTAACCATTTACTTCACAATATTAGCAATTGCTAAAATGTCCAAAATATTATTAACTATTCTCTAAACACCCATTTTGAATAATAAGCATTAACTGAAAAGTCAACATAATTTTTAGATACTTCATTCTCAAATACTAATGTTGAAGACATTCGTTCATCTTCCAGATAATTAAAGCCACGTTGTTCCATAAAATCTATCATTGTCTCAAGTGCATTATCTGGCTTAGCAAGATAGACTTTAGGATACTCTTGAATTTGAACAACTTCCGAATTGGTAAACAATATTTTAACAAGTCCTATTCCACTCATCATAGGGTTTGGAGTATTAAATTTACTTATTGAAATAATTATTGACGTAGTTAATAACAGTACAATAGCAACAAATACTATAGTGATAGTCCTAAATTTTCTCAATGTTATCCCCCCATGTTAACTTCTGATACTTGTGCATATTAACTATCAACAATACCGCATCATATTATTACTGCTAACATAACAGTTTTTTGCTTTTTGTTAGACTTAAGTATTAATACAAACGCCTCAAAGGCTAACAATAATAGCTTATCGCGTTTTGAAAAGTTTTCATTTTTATGTATAATGTAAAATGAACATAAGAAATACAATACATATCAATTAAAACTAAACGAAAGAAGGTCTACTTATGAGCGATTGGTTAATACCGTACATTGCATTTAATGGAAATTGTGAAGAAGCAGTTAAGTTTTATCAACAGGTTTTAGGAGGCGAAATACACATATTACGTTTTGGCGATGCTCCACCCAATCCAAACTTCTCGATACCTGATAATTTTAAAAACTTAGTTCTTCACGCTGAATTAAGGAATAATGGTCATGTGATTCGTTTTTCAGATATATTCCCAAATGCTCCCTATAGCACAGGAAACAACATTTCTTTTTCTTTGGAGTTTGATACTACAGAAGAAACTAGCGCAATCTTCGAAGCATTATCTGAAGGTGGTAATGTTGAAGTAGAGTTACAAGAAACTCACTTTAGCCCATTATATGGTAAATTTTCTGATAAATTTGGCATGGTATGGCAACTTGTCTGTAAAGCATAATAAAAAGAGAATCAAAGCTGCTCTTGCAACCTGAGGGCAGCTTTTAACTTTTTTGTGACCAGAACAGTTGCCAATTCCACACCGCCCCTTGTGTGAATGCTCGTGTTTATACGATGTACCCTAACTTTCAAACTTTCTTTTCCTGAATTTTATAGCCAGGATAAACGTTGCTACAGGCAAAAGCAATAACCACGAAAATAAAACACCCATCTGAAGGTAAAAATTATCCAGCAAATAACCAATCATCGCTATAATTGTAAACAATCCATGAATAATAAATAGCCGCTTAACCCAACGCATTGAGGAATTATCACCAAAACTTAAACCAATGAAGATAGTTGCTAAACCCATAAATATCCAACCTAGGTAGTTAACTGCCCATACTACAGATCTTGGGTTTGACATGTTGATCATTTCTAGTTCTGACATTGTGTCGTTTATCATATTTGGTAAAACCACACCTAGTTGAATAAAATAAACCATGCTTACAATAATAGAATAAGATAGTCCAAAACAAAGTCCAATGAGACCCCATATTCTTAATGATTTAGCACTTAACAGATAAATAGTAGTAATAAGTATAATAAATGAAGGTGTTAAAATTAGCCCTAACCCATATATAAAAAATTGAATATATTCAAGAGAAGGGTTTCGAGCCATTACTACATAAAGAATATCAAAGAGGACAAGAATGATAGAAAAAATAAGTGCTGATGTAAAACCTACTCGTAATAAAAGTATATTCTTATCTGTATCCATAATAATCCTCCCAAGTAAAAAAGCTAATTAACAGTATTGCAAGGGCATGTCGGCTAAAAGTTAGGTGGAGCAGAGCGGAACCGTGTATGGCGTTGTTATTCGCCGTAGCCCCTTAACCAATCTTAAGCGAACCAATTATTGGTTTGGCAAGAGCGAATGATCCTATGTTTTTACGATTAAAAGAGCTGATAAGCCCATCCCATGCTTTGCCTTCAGATTTTATTTGTGATGCCACTGCAAAAGTACTCTGGTACTTTTCTATGGTTCATAAATCATTTTCTTGGTCATTCCACCATCAATAACAATATTTGTACCCGTAATAAAATCGTTTCCTTCGCTTGTTAGATATAAGCATGCCTTTGCAATGTCCATTGGTTTCCCAACTCTTCTGGATAGATGTTGAGTATGGTCTACTTCTCTTAGTTGCCCGTATTCACCAGCCTCTATCCAACCAGGACTAATACAATTGACCTGAATACCATCAGGTGACAATGATGCCGCAAGTGCATGGGTTAGCGCGACTATTCCACCCTTTGAGGCCGCATAGGCTTCTGAATTTGGTTCCGACATAAAAGCTCTAGTCGAAGCAATATTTACAATTGACCCACCATGCCCTCTCATGAATTTTGCTGCTTCCCTTGAGCATAGAAATACACTACGCAGGTTAGTATTAATTATTTCATCCCATTCTTCAATAGAAGTTTCATATGGTGATTTCCATTTTGAGATTCCAGCATTGTTTATTAATATGTCAATTGAGTCATACCTTTGGAAAGTTTTCCTTATCAATTCCTCAATTTCTTTTATATTACAAACATCGGCTTGATAAAAGGCAGCAACACCGTTTCCCTCTAAAATTGATTTCTCAGTTTGTTTCCCTAGTTTTAAATCCTTATCTACAATTACAACTTTTGCGCCTTTCTCGGCATAAGCCTGGGCAATGCAACGTCCAATACCCCTTCCAGCCCCTGTTATTATTACTACCTTTTGCTTAAAACTCATTTTCTTTCTCCTTTTAACATAAAATTTTATCTGAGCATTATTAATTTTTGACCTTTATTATACGACGGTCAATTTGTCTGAATTATGGTAACCCAATTATTCTATTCACTGTCTACTCCTACACTGATGGGTATACTATCACTTCTAGTTATAAATAAGTTTCTATAATATAAAACCATTTCTTCTAATTCAAAGGTTTTGTCCCGCATATCTGCTTCAAACAAAATAGTGTTATTACCATTAGATATTGTGTAACCTTGCAGTGAAGTGTAACCTTTTGACCCTAAGTCTATGGGCTCTTCAGAAAGATCTGCTCCAATGTAACGTCTACTTTCTTTTAAAATATATATATTAACTTTTGCTTCTTCAGAACTGAGCTTTTTCCCGTCAGACGTAACAAAGCTATAATCTACTATAGTCGCAGCAAATAATCCGTTCCAATCTAGTGATCCCATAGTATAATAAATATTTCCTTCCTCATGCTTTATAAAACCAGCTGGGTTATCTCCACTAATCTCACTAAAAATTAAATAACTCGAAATAATAATTAATAAAAAGCTTAGTATAAACAACCTTTTTCTAGTGGACATGCCATCCTCCTTGATTTCTTTCTTTATATAAAATTCCATTCTGAACTGTCGTATAACGGATAGGCACTCCCTACGGCCCTGAGCCTTAAAGGCGGCCGCTCATGGTCGGGACCCTTTGGGTGGCCTAAAGCGGCTACCG
>JAWSUQ010000282.1:0-4316 GCA_033549265.1 Bacillota bacterium | reverse complement strand
GAAGAGTAGGTCACTGCCAGGCTATTAGATTTAAAGCTCTTTGAAGAATTGATATCTTCTTTGGGCTTTTTTTATTTTACCTAGATTAAAGGTTCTCTTTTTTTGCATTATAAGTGACATTAATAAATTGCTTACAATTCTAATTCAATCTATGATAGAATGCTACATAGGGACCTTCTGTCTATGGTATTACAGATATTGAAAGCAATATAGGCGTAAAATTTACTATAATGGCAGTATCAGAACCAGCTGAATTCTGGTTTATTGAACGAGAAATGAGAAAATATATCTTACATAGATTTGAAGAAGAAGGAATAGGAATTGCTTATCCCCGGAGAGTATATATTTCTGAAAAAGGTATAAACCTAGAAAACAACTATCAAATGGGTGGCTAAATAATGCTGAAAAAAGTTCCTGTTACAATAATAGGTTTAGGTATTTTAATAATTATCATATTAATTGTAGCACCAGCTGAAAAGACCTTAGGGGAGTCAGTAAAGCTTGTTTATCTACATGGTGCAGTTACAAAAGCTTCATTTTATTTATTTTATTTGACAGCTTTAGCTGGTACTATCTATTTATTCACACAGCGTGATAAGGTGTACGTGTTTATGTTTATATGTCAAAAAATAACTACTTTATATTGGATTATAGGTTTTATTGTAAGCACCATTGCTATGGGAGTTATTTGGGAAAGCTTTTATTGGCAAGAGCCTAGATTTATTATGTTTGTTGGTATTGCAATTTTAGCTGGTGCCAACTTATTACTTAGTACAGCAAAATTAAATAATAATATTATTGCTGGCTTTAATATATTTTTAGCAGCTATTGTTTGGTACTTAAGCAAAATAGTTGGTAGAATTATGCATCCCATTGATCCGATCGGTACCTCTACCTCGCAAAGCATAAAGATGTATTATTTAGCTTTAATAGTAGTTATATTATTGATGATGGTTGAGTTAATTAGATTAGCGGTGCAAAAGTATAGTTATAAGTAGTAGCTATGGCATATCCTTGACATATAGTAGCTAGAGGGTTAAAATTTAATAGTGGAGATGAAAACGGTTTCCGCTGTGTAAAAATACAGCGGATTCTCTTATTTTTTAATGGTTAGAAAGGGGTTTTAAAATTATGTCCCGTCCAACTCAAAATGATGATATAAAAACAGTACAGGCGGTGGAGAGAGCACTAAGCTTGCTGGAGGTATTAGCTAAAGTAGGAGCACCTATGACAGTTACAGATTTAGCAGAACATACAAAGTTAAATATTAGTACGGTGCACAGGTTGCTTAGTACACTTATTGTTAGAGGATTTGTAGAGCAGGAAAAAACTTCAAGCAAATATAAGCTTACAATGAAGATGTTTGAAATTGGAAATGCGGCTCTATATAATACAGATATTAAAACAATAGCTAGGCCGTTTCTAGAAGAGCTGGTTGAACGCTGTAATGAAACAGTAAATTTAGCTATTCTAGATGGCTCCGAAGTAGTTTATTTAGATCAAATAGAGTCAACTAATATGGTTATCGTAAAAATGTTTGCTAAGGCTGGAAGTAGAGGACCTGCTCATTGCACTAGCACTGGAAAAACACTCTTAGCCTATTTGCCTGACAATTTACAAGACAAACTGTTAGCACAATTAAATTTAGTTCAATATACAAATGAGACCATAGTTGAAATAGATAAATTAAAAAAAGAGCTAGAGCGTGTAAAACAGCAAGGTTATGCTTTTGATTTAGGAGAAAGGGATGAGGGAGTAAGGTGTGTAGCTGCTCCAGTTAAAAACTATGAAGGGGAAATAGTTGCTGCTATTAGCGCTTCAGGTCCTAGTTCTCGAATTACAAACTACTACCTAAATAATGAACTTGTTCCATTAGTATTGGAAATAGCAGGAAAGATATCAGCAAAGCTGGGCTATAATGCGACAAAAGTATAATGTAATATCGAACCTCTTGGTAAATCCAAGGGGTTTGTTTTTTTGCATATTGTTTTTTTGAATAAATATGCAAATTTTTTAAATATTTGTGCTTGTTATGTACTGTGTATAATACTTGCTTTTGGTTAAAGTAATAACGTATACTTTCATTAAGTATCTAACAAAATTTATAAGAATGGCAGGTGAGGAGATGCAATTAACAAAAAATCGATGGCAAATTATTGTAAGTGCCATTCTGATACAATTATGTTTAGGAGCAATCTATGCTTGGGGAGTTTTTTTAAATCCAATCATGAGTGATTTTGGCTGGTCTAAAACCGAGGTATCTGTAGCGTTCACAATTTTTCTAGTATCTTATGCAGGAGCTACTCTGGTAGGAGGACGTTGGCAGGATGAAGTGGGACCAAGGCGTGTGGCCACTGTTGGAGGAATATTATTAGGATTAGGTTATTATCTAGCAAGCTTTACCCAATCATTACCTTGGCTTTATATTACTTACGGATTTATAGGTGGAACTGGTGTGGGACTAGGGTATGTATGCCCAATTGCTACCTGTGTAAAGTGGTTCCCTGATAAAAGAGGGATGGCCACAGGCTTATCAGTAGCAGGATTTGGAGCAGGAGCATTAATTTTTGCGCCAGTAGCCACTAGAATTATTGAAACTTTCCATTGGCGAACGGCCTTTAGTAGCTTGGGGATATTGTTTGTGGTTGTGGTAGTGTTAGCTGCTCAAATTTTAAGAAACCCACCAGAGGGCTGGCAGCCATTTAGTTTAAAAGAAAAAGCTAAAAATAAAACTAAAAGTAACCTTGGTTTAGAGGTGAATTGGCTAGGAATGCTTCAAACCACCCAATTCAAGATGCTCTGGCTAATGTTTGCCTTTGGAGCAACGGCAGGATTAATGGTAATCGGACACTTGGCGTCATATGGCGTTGAGGTAGGTTTAACAGAAGGTGCTGCCGCATTAATAGTAGGAACCTTGGCTTTTTTTAATGGGTCAGGAAGGGTTGCCTGGGGGGCTATATCTGATCGTATTGGACGGCCTCATGCTCTCATGTTAATAATGTTTATCCTAGGAGCAACAATGCTGCTTTTCACTAGATTCTCAGATTTTAATACGCTGTTAATTGTTGCAGGGACAATGGGCTTGGCTTTTGGCGGAATTCTAGCTATCTTTCCTTCAATAACTGCAGATTATTTTGGATCAAAAAATGTTGGAGCAAATTATGGAGTTATGTTTTCTGCTTATGGAGCTGCCGGTGTCTTAGGACCAATGCTGGGAGCTACTGTTTATGATCTTACAGGAACATATAACTATGCTGCAGTAGTTGCTGCTATCTTATGTTTTATTGCTGGGGCCTTAGCAATATTCTTAAAGCCACCTACTAAAAAAGAGGAAAAATCTATTGGAGCAATGGGCAAATATTCCCTAGAATAAGAGAGATTTTATAATGCTGAGACATCTTTAATGGTGTCTCAGCATTTTTGGTTAATAAATTATAAATTAAATGATAAAATGATATAAGGGGAAGGAGATTAATTTTCTCCACCGGCTTTTTTGGTAGCCGCTTGGTGATTAGTGTTTAGACTATTAGTATTATGAGTCTTACTGTTTAAGAAATACAAATCAAAGTGGCCATTAAAATTATTATTTGTTATCGTTTGTATACTGTGAGGCATAGCGGAAATAGAGGCTGCTAAAACTTGATCACCTACTGTTACTAATACTGGTCTAACCTCCCAGCTCCAACGACCTCCGTAAATATCTGACATTACTTTAGTATCTGCTGCTGAATAAGGCTCCATGTCTGCATGGTTAGAGCCCCCTAAGCGATATGCTTGGAATTTTTTGCCGGTTTGCAGATCCTCAATTGTAACTATTGACCCAGGGTTAATTAACCAGCTAACATATTTCCATTCTAGAAGCTGGCCAAAGCCTGGTGTTGCTTGAAGGCTAGGAGGAATAATACTAACCGGTATTGCAGAATTTATGGGAATAAATAATGGCTGATTAATCATCAATAAGTTTGAATTAAGCTTATTAGTGGCAACAATGGCTTCCTTAGAAGTTCTATATCGATTGATTAGCTGCCAGAAACTTTCGCCTGATTGAATATAATGGAGCACCACACCTTCTGGAATATTCCAGAGTTCATAACTAGAATTAATGCCTTCAATAGCATCTCTATGACTACTGTCATCTCTTGAACTGGTAAGTTGTTGATTAGGTATACGTTCGTTTGTAGGCAACTGAGCGGGGGGGTTGCTTAGTGCAGGAACAATTAAGGTTTGCCCTACAAATATTAAAGTGGATTTAAGGCTATTGGCCTCCATTAAACTTTCTACCTTAATGTTGAATTTTTTACTAATTAGGTATAAGC
>JAWSUQ010000281.1:0-4317 GCA_033549265.1 Bacillota bacterium | reverse complement strand
CTCACTTAAATGCATAAACTTATATTTTTCCGTATCCTCTGCAAAAAACAGGTTCATCCAAGGCCATGCCAAAAACTCCATTCCCATAGAATGAATTTCTGCTGCTTCTAAGGTAGGCCAATAATACTCTGGTACCTCCAGCTTGCGGCTGGAATAGACCTGAAAGGCATGACCAGCCTCGTGGGTAAGGACATCAATATCACCGGAGGTACCATTGAAGTTCGAAAAGATAAATGGTGCCTCAAACTGGCTTAGAAAGGTACAGTATCCCCCGCCAGCCTTGCCTTTTTTGCTCATTAAATCCATCAACTCATTTTGCAGCATGTAGTCAAAGAATTCACCGGTTTCCGGAGACAGCTCCTGATACATCCTTTGGGCATTTGCCACGATCCAATTAGCCTCACCCTTAGGTAAAGGGTTGCCGCTCTTAAAAAGATATTTGTCATCATAATATTTCAAAGCATCAAGTCCTAACCGCTCTGCTTGACGCTTTTTTAGCTCTTTAGTTAAGGGGACAATATGATTAAGTACCTCTTCTCTAAATATAGCTACTTCATCGGGTCCATAATCGGTCCGACTGAGCCGGGCGTACCCAAGCTCGATAAAATTTTCAAACCCTAGCTGGCGGGCTATTTTAGTCCTAGTTTGCACCAGTTTATCGTATATTTTATCTAGCTGCTGCTCATTGCCTTTAAAAAAGTCATACTTTGCTGCTGATGCTTTTTTCCTTGTATCTCTGTCATCAGCCTGCTGGAAAGGCACTAGCTGAGCAAGGTTTCGCTCTTCACCTTCAAAGTTAATTTTAGCAGAGGCTAGTATCCTAGTATACTGGCTAGTTAGCTTATTTTCTAACTGTAGATCCTCGATTATCTCCGAAGAAAAGGTCTTAAGCATTAGCTCAGAAACACTAAACAGCTGGTTACCCCATTTCTCCGCTAATTTCGGCTTGAATCTGGATTTATTTAGGGCTTGATAGTAGTCGATTATCAGTCCCTGATAGACTGGTCCAATTTGGTCATAGTGTTCCTGCTCATCCTTGTAAAACTCATCGGTGGTATCGATAGTATGGCGAATTTTAGCTAACTGGGCCATAGACTCAAAGTGGCTCCGTAGCTCACTAATGCTATTGAAAATATTATTTTGCTCCTCTAAGGTATTGCTTTCCTTTAAATCATCTAGCAAGCTATTAAAATGCTGTACCACCTGCTCTTGATTAGGTCGCTGATATTTAAATTCACTAAACTTCATATTCCCCTTCCTTTCTGGTTGCTAGCAAAAGTATGAAAATCTATTCATATCTATTCCTTAGTAGGATATGCTAATTTGCCTTATTAAATTTATCCTAAGTCATCTATCTGCCATTCAATTTTTTCTCTGTTAGTTTTTCTTAAGAATTCATTTGCCCTGGAAAAAGGCTTGCTGCCAAAAAAGCCTCTGCTAGCCGAAAGGGGACTAGGGTGAGGTGATTTGATAATAAAGTGTTGGGGTGCTGTAATAAGCTGCTGCTTTTCCTGGGCAGGCTTCCCCCAAAGCATAAAGACTACTGGTTCTTCACGTCGATTTAAAGTGCTAATGACCTGATCGGTAAAGATCTCCCAGCCTTTGCCTCGGTGAGAATGGGCTGCCCCAGCTCTAACTGTCAATACCGTATTCAATAGCAATACTCCTTGCTCTGCCCATTTCACCAGATAGCCGTTATTGGGGATAGGGCAGCCTAGGTCGCTTTGTAGTTCTTTAAAGATATTTTGTAGTGACGGTGGCTTATCTACTCCCGGCTTTACCGAAAAGCTCATACCGTGGGCCTGCCCTGGCCCATGATATGGATCCTGCCCTAATATCACCACCTTGGTAGCCTGGTAAGAGGTATAGTGGAGGGCATTAAAGATATCGTGCATGGGGGGATAGACTACTCTAGTCTGATACTCATTCTTTAAAAACTGCCGTAGCTCTAAATAGTATTCTTTTGAAAATTCTTCATCAAGGTAGGTCCCCCAGTCATTGTTGAGAATTGCCATAAAATCATTCACCTGCCGTTTCTTATCTAAAAAAGCTAGTACTTAAATCTTTGACAGTAGACGAGCTAACTCCTGCAACTAGTAAAAAGTATAAAAAGTAAGCAAAAAGCCACCCTTGAAGGATGGCTCTGATTATTACTTATCTGAGACTCTTATATTCACTTACAGGAGCTACTCTTGCTATGTAGAGATTATCAGCCCGGACATTGCCGTACTTTTTGCCGTTAGGACCTGTGATATTAAAGTATTCCTCTTTATAATTGATTCCATTAGTAGATTGCTGGCTAGACCAATATTTAAGCCCAACTATTTTATCTCCTTCTCTGATCCAGTTAATAAACACTACTGTATGACCAGTATTGTTTTCCCGACTAAAGTCCATAAAATCTCCAGGTTGAGCATCCTCCCACTTGTTAACTCGATGACCTATGCCATATTTCTCTACCGCTACCTCAATATTGCTATTCTGCTTACCGCCATTAGCCACAAACCAGATCATGACAAAATCATTTAGCTGATTCCAGCTCATGCCATTGAAGTCATCTGCAGCGATCCCCAGCTCTTTATTCCGGTGCTGCATTGCTTTAAAAAATACCTCAAAGGTTATGCCGGAGCAATGGCTAGCTCTATTGCCGCTAGGATGAGCCTTTAATAGCACCTTGTTTTGATAGGACAAGGTAGTCGTCACTCCATTGTAATTGGCATAATCATTATTCAGCAAATAAGGATACCCGCTAGAGCCAATTGGATATGTTTTTATCACGTCTAAGACGTAGCTATTCAAGCTGCCCTTTGCTTTGCTGCTAACGGCTGGTTTAGCTGCAGGTGCTGGCTCAACAGCTACAGTCTCTGCTGGAGCTTCTTTCACTACAGCAGGGCTTCCCTCTGGTTCGGTGGTTTCTACTGAACTAGTGGCGGGTGAGCTAGTAATAGGCTGGTCCACAGGTGCTGCTTCCTGCTCATTAATAGCTACTACTGGTTCCCTTGGAGCTAATTCAATCTCTTTACCAGCTGTCTCATAACTTGCAATAGCTTCAGCAGTCATATCAACTTGTTGATTTTCCGTTACTTCCGTTACAGTGGTAAACCCAGGTCTAGTAGGCCCTAAGGCTCCTCTGCTGGCTACGAAGCTTACTTGTCGCTCTAGCATGATATTTGGTCTCAGTTGATCCACCTGAATTCCTTTTCCTTCTTCATAAATAAAACTGATAGTACTGCCCTCTTGGTGACAGGGCAATTCAGCTACTGCTAGCTCATTAGCTTCCAACGCCAGCTGCCCTACTACAACATTTTCCTGCCCCAGCTCTTTTGTATTGCTTTCTACAACTACCATTCCAGCTAAATATGTAATAAAAATAAATACTGCTATGATATCCATTAACCTGCGAGCTTTAATCCTAGTGGTCTCCCCCATGATGCGTTCCATATTATTTTGTCACCCCTGTTATGTATTGAAAATGCTGGCTGTTACTTGAATAGCTAGGATATTATTCAGGTAAAATTATTATACTAAATAAAGCAACTGCTAGGATATAAGTAATATTTGTAAGGAGACGGTTAAATGAAAAAAACAGTAACTAATATGATGACTCCGGAACTAGAAAAGCAGCTGGCATCAGAACTAGCGGGAATGGTCTATACTAAAAATTTCCGCTCCGCCTCTGCCGAGGAATGGTATCTTTTCTTGCCCAGCTTTAAAGATCCCCAAACCGGCGGTGCCGCCGGCAAGGTAATTATCCATTACGGCCTCTATGGCAATCGAGAGGTCTTTATCAATACTACTATTATTTTTAATGATCCCGCCTTGCATGAGCCAGAGCAATACCAACTGGTCTATGGTATTGCTGACGAGTTGGTGAATCGACTTGTAGGCTATGCCGATACTCTTTTAGCGGTTCATGCAGGACAAAACTCCTTTTCAGCAGAATATATTGAAGCAGATTCTTAATATGTTTTGTTAAGAGAGGAAGTTACAATGTTAACCTTATCTAATATAAATAAATCTTTTGACGCTAAGCCCATCTTACAAGATATTAATCTCCAGGTGAATAAGGGCGAGGTCTTTGGCTTCTTAGGGCCAAATGGCGCTGGTAAAACTACCACTATCAGAATTATTCTAGGTCTTATCTTCCCTGACAAAGGAGAAGTTACTATTGACGGCCACGATATTAAAAGAAGCTTTAATAAAGCAATTGCTAGTGTGGGGGCAGTAGTGGAGACCCCAAGATTTTATGATCAGCTCAATGGCTACCAAAACCTGTTGCTTATTGCTAATCTTCATCCCCATATTGCCAAGGGGCGA
>JAWSUQ010000280.1:0-4318 GCA_033549265.1 Bacillota bacterium | reverse complement strand
ATAACAGGCAGAAAATTTAACTTGATTGTTACTTAATAATGAATCTAAATAAATAATTAGATCATCTTCTGAATTTTCCCTATTAAATTTGTTAATCATCTTATTCATTGTTTCAAAATCTCTAGTAATTTCCCTTAAATCATATTGTCTTCCTATAGCCTCGAAGAAGATGGTAGACACTAGTAGAAAAAATATAAATAATACCAAAATAAAATTCTGAATTTTCAAATAAGGGTTTTTAATAATTGCCTTAAACTTCATAATATCACCCTAACAAATTTAATAAAACTGCAATTCAGCTTATATAGCTTCATTTTTGTTTGGTCTAGTTAAATGAGCTTCTAAAGTTAGAAATGTTCCGTGTTCTGTAGTACATATAGTCATTTTGTCAATATAATTGTGAATCAAAGAAAAGCCAGAACCTAACGAGTTTTTAGACGTATAGCCATTAATAAATACCATATAGGGAAGTTTTTCTAAGTTCATACCAGGACCTTGATCTAATATATAAAATACAATTTTTTTAGCAGTTAGCGAAACTAGTATTTCCCCGCTCTCTGCATGTTTAATTACGTTTGTAATCGCTTCCGAAAGACAAAGAAGCAATTGTTTTCGTTTGGTACCTATCCACCAGTCACATTTATCTGTTAGGAAACTATCAATTTCATGGCGGCAACGAGAAATATCTTTTTTATTTTCTAGCTTGCAGCTAATTAAGGGTAGTTCATCACAAATTTGCTGGTAAAACTCTTCTTGAGTAACCAGAAAAACCCTCCCCTGGGTAACTGCATATATAACGTCTCGATATATTTGAAAGATTGTTTCCTTCTCTTTAATTGCTCTAACTAATAACTCTCCTTGTTGTTGTTGATACGAATAGTTTTCATCCAACAGTTTATTAAATGTTTTTGTGAGAAAGCTCCATTCTCCTGGATATTTCTCAGGTAGCCGCAGTGTCATATTAGCTATATTAATCTTCTGTAGCTCACTTGAAATAGTTGTTAATGGTCTTAACAGTCTGCCTGTAATCATAGTGCTTCCAATGAATACACCAAAAATAATAATACCCAAAAAAAGTAGTCCATTCTTCAATAACTTAGCTTCCTGAGCTACCAAATCGTCAATCGCCATAACTAGGCTTAAAACAGCTACTACTTCGTTTTTACTATTACGAACAGGTGTATATACGGTAATAGGAGATGACCATCTATTAGCTTTTTCATCAGGAATTATAACTGTTTGTTGCTTTACCAAATGAATATTAGGAATGGGTGAACTATCGAATAATACTGCATTTTGAAAAGATTGCTCACCCTCCCCCGACTTAAGAACGATTTTCCAAACATCCTGTTGATCAGTTTGGACTAATGTATAGGCATGAGTTATTTCGGGAAACCTTAACTGTAAATTATGTAAAGGCTTAACCAATTTGACGTAAAGCCAATAACTCCTCAAACCTTGTTCTGTCAACTTTTGATGCTTATCCCCGTCTAATTGTTCGGCAATTATTTGACTAATAGCTATTAGTTCACTTATTGCTTTGTCTCGGTTATATGAGACTATACTACTATAAAGCGCATAAAAAAAGATAATTAAAAAGATAGAAGCAGCCAAAGATAATATCATAATTGTTTGAAAGTGTATTGTTTTAACCCCTTTTGGCTTGCTCATAGCCTTTCGCTCCTCGTTATTAGAAATTTAAGCTTAGTAAATTTCCATTATTTCCCTTAAGCCAATGAGTTCCAGTACCTCTTCAATTTCAGGATTATCATTAATTATCTCAACGTTAATACCTTCATTGGAATACTGTCTGTAATATGTGATTAGCTGTCCAATACCTGTTGAATCAATAAATTCTAAGCGAGTTAAGCAAAAACTAATTTTGGATATATTAGAAAAATCTTGATCATTAACTAATTTATCCAAGTAATCACCAGTTGACATATCTAATTCTCCACTCAATATAAACATGATATTTAATTCTTGTTGCTCTTTCACAACTTTTAGCATTACTAAATCCTCCATTTTTTAATAAGAATTTTTAATAAAGCCATTCTGAAAATGCATTTCTACTTTCTTAAGCATATCTTGGTTTTTCATTAAAGTTGTTCCAAATCTTAAGAGAACTCCAGGGAAAATACATTCAGCTTTGATTTTGCCCTGTTCATCTACACCAACTAAAGTCTGGGCTCCCGTTTCTGATCCAAGCTCTTTAGCAGTTACCTTCTTTTGAGCATAAAGCTCTCCACCTCTGCATATAGATCTGATACTTATTTGGCCTCCCGCAAAAATCTTTGAATGATACATTCCTTCTTTAAGTATTAGTACATCTCCCGTAGCTTCTACTTGACTATTTTGACAGTAACCAACTGTAACATTAGCAGGTATATCCACGCTGATACGGATAGTCTCGATTACTCTTTCTATAAATACCTGGAAGTTTTCCACTTCATTAATTGATTTTATAGCTAAAGGTCCTAACCCTATAAACTTTAAATTCATTAAATCAATAACTTTTGCAACTCCTTGGTCATTTTCCTCATCTAGACAAAGCTGCTTTATTTCATGTAAAATTTTCTCCATCTGGGGAAAACGCATTTCCAGAATTAGTTTAATTAAAGCTCCTTCCCCTTTTACTTTTAAGTCATCAGTAGAGAATCTAGGATTGTTTTTTACTTGCCCAAAGGCTTTTACTACTGCTTCTAAAGACTTTGCAATTTTTTCAAGTTTAGGTAATATCCGTCGATAACGAGCAGCCTCACCTCCGGCACAAACTATTCCTCCAATTAGTCCTTTTTTTACACTTACACCCGCTTCTCCATAAATTTTAGCTTGATGTACACTTCCATATATTTGAACTTGTCCGCCTGCTTCTACTACTAATCCTTCTGTAACATTTCCCAGTACTATTACATCTCCTTTAAATCTGATGTGACCGGTATCGATATCTACATTACCGGAAATGACTAATTGAGAGATAACTGAAATTACGTTATCTCTTCCGGTTCTAGTAGGTCTTCCATTCAAAGTAGCAATGGCAGCCTGACCGTCATCTGAAATTTTAACCCCTTTGCCTACTTGAATTTCCATAGTTTTAGGCTCTGGTGGAAAAACAATATTCCCCTTTACCGTCAAGCCTGGCTTACCAAAAATTGGAGGATGTAGTACTGCTAAAACTTGTCCTGCTTCTACTGAATTGACTTCACCTTTGTCAAAAAAATCTATTGACTCTTCCTCCCCTATTGCTTTACAAAGGCGTTCATCTTTATCAAATAAATATTGAACCCAGCCATTAACAGGTGGTATTGCTGGTGTCCCCTCTGCAACGATTGTTTTTGAACTAATACAATTATTACACGCTTTTCTAATTGCTTCTGTGTTTATGTCTACTACTCCTAATTCTTTTAGTTTAAGGTAAACTAATTTTTCTTCTATTGGCTCAGGCCTAGTAGATTCTGTCAATTCAACCAATACTTTTAATCTGTTTTGTGGTTCCATGTTTATAAGGTCAAATGTTTTTCCATGGATAAAGATTGTTTGTAAAATCACTTCCATCTCATCTTGTGATAATTCCACATTAAAACTGCTATGAGGAGGTTCATGCAATATCTCAATTTCTACTTCAGCTATGTTTTTTACAATTGTTGGGCTCACAATCCTCTTTCCATTAACTTTGATAAGCACTCTTTCACCTGCATCAATTACTGGCCAATTACCACCTGGCTTAGGAGGGATTAACTCTAATCTGCCATAACGAAGAGTTAACAAACCGTCATTAGAACTTCTTTGTTCTGTCTTTTCATTTAGCCTAGCTTTTTGATTAGGTAAATGAAAATCTCTTGCTGCCTCAGGATTTTCTAAAACCCCAAGCAAATCAGCTACTATTTGTTCTATTTTTGTTTTACTTTTATATGGCTTCATCACTAATCACTCCAGTTTTATTAAAACATTGGAAATTATTTTATGTCTACTACTAGCAAAGTGATATCATCACCTGCTTTCTTATCTCCCGCTACTTCAATTAACCTTTCTTTTATTAGGCTAATTATTTGCTCAGGAGTTTTTGATCGAAATCTGGCAAGCCTTATTAATAAATTCACTAGGTTTAAACGCTCTCCGTCACTACGCAGCTCAGTTATTCCGTCAGTAAAAAATACTAATCTATCCCCTTTTTTAATTGACTCCACTTGTTCGGAATAAACCTTGTCCTTGACTAAACCTAAGGCTGGTCCTCTGCCTAGTAATTTTTTGTCAGTATCATAATTATGTCCAATAATAAACGGATTTGGAAGACCGGCTGTACAGTAATGCAGTTGAC
>JAWSUQ010000279.1:0-4397 GCA_033549265.1 Bacillota bacterium | reverse complement strand
GGCCGCAACGCTCTGGCAACTGAAGGGGCTACAAACATGCCTATTGTCACCAGCCCTACCCCTCTGAGGAAGTTATTTACTCGAGGATTCTGCAGCATATTGGGGATAAAATCAGGATTAAGCCAACTTCTCCATAGTCCTTGAGGCGGTCTGTTATAATAATAAGGGTTATTTGGCCCATAATAATTCATATGCTCGTGGGGATGATGGTAACCGCCATAGTAGTGGCCATGACCATGATGGTATCCATGGGGTCCATAATATTCCCCACTATCTTCCCTTGATTGGTTATAATAAGGCTGATGATAGTAAGGTTGATGATAGTAGTCTTGTCTCATCATAGGCCTTCTATAATAATTATTATAGTTGCCTTGGCCGTAGCTATAACCATAATTTCCTTGGGGCTGATAATCTTCTCTCATCCGAGTTCTAGATTGATAAGGTCTATTATATTCTCTGTTATATCTTGGATATCCTGGTCTTGGATCCCCTCTATAAAATCCATCTTCACTATTCATACTTCGATAATCTGGCTCATAATAGTCTCGCCTTGGTCTTCCTTCATAACCTGAAGTCTCTCGGTATTGTTCCTCTTGGTATCCCCTTTCCATTTCGTTTTCTTCATTGGCATAATTTTTTTCAGTCACTATATTTTTCCTCCTTTCGAATCTTGCTTATTTTTACCATATTTAAATTATTTATTCATAAGATTTTAGTATGAACTAAAAAAACCGCCCATTTTTGGCGGCTTTTTTGTATCTTAAGCTGTCTTAACTTGTTTCATTTCTAGATGATCTATTTTACTTGAACAACTTATCAGCTGTCGTATAATTTCCTTTTTTAAGCTTAGCTCTAATTCTATTTTATGTTGCTTAATAGTCCCCCTAAGCTGTTTTATCAGTTTAGCTTTCATATTATTCCCAACTTGTTGTGTACTTACTCCAATGGAACCAAGAATTAGGCTGCTAACACTAGTCTTAGACGTAAGCTGTAATAGTGCTTTCGGAAATAACTTAGGGCTTGTTTTCTTCCAAGCTACATCTATCCCCTTGCTAATAGATTGACTAAGCTTCAGAGTTCTACTTTCCTCTCTTAAGCTAGCTCTTAGGTGCTCACAATTAAATGCATCACTATTTATATTATTAAGCTGAAGGTTTCCCTCATACTTTACCTTACTTAATTCTCGTTCAACTCTTTTAGAAATTCGATTTACTAATGTGCAGATATCACTGTCTCCGTATATAAAAGCAGAAAATCTTTCTTGTAATTCTTTGATATCATTAAAGTTTAAACCTGTTACAAATAAATCTACCAACTTTAATTTTCCGTCAAAAAAATACTCAACTTCATCTGAGATGATTTCTAAACTTTCTTTTATAATATAGCTATCAATAATATCTTTTTCTAATTCAGAAACGTTCTCAATTGAGGCCATCTTACTAAGTGCTGTCATAAATTCCACCGCCTATTATAAATTTAGGGGACTGTATGTAAATGAAAACTTTTCTCATTAATTATTATATGCCTTTTGAAAGCTATTGTCAATTGACTTTTAAAGAAAAAAGAAGCCTTTTTAAGGATATTTCCTTTAAAGACTTCTTGCAACAAATTATTGTTATTTAATACATGGTTAATCTATATTTAAGGTAAGATTTATTTTATTTGAAGCCTAGATATACGCTGATTTGTTAGCAATACCAGCACAGAGTTAATTGTATTTAAGGTCTTAGCTGCAAAGGGGTTTAAATAATGAAAAAAGGCAACTGCTGCTAGTGCATAATTATAGTATTTTGTCATTGCTAAGGCTTGTATAGTTAAATCATAAGACTTCTGAGACAAGTAAATAAAATCCACTAGCTTATAGACCTCATCATCAAAAATGATACAGTCAGAATTTAATTTAACCCTGTCACAGACAGAGTTTGCAAAGCTAACACTTACATGAGCCTCTTGCATTGCTGCAGTATCATTAACTCCATCACCAACCATCAATACAGTTTTATCCTTTTTATAGTTTGTTATTATCTTTTCTTTATCCTCTGGGCTACAGTTATAATAAACCTCTTTAATTCCAAGCTGTTTTGCAACTTGTTCTGCCTTTTCTCGATGGCTACCTGTGGTAATTGCTATATTTTTTATACCTAATTGTTTCAATCCAGCAATCGTTTCAACGGACTTATCTCTAATCTGACCATCAGCTGCAGTTAAAGTCCCGTTTATATCAAATACTATTTGATTGACTTTTGCTGTATTTTCAAAATTATTAGGGTTTTGTAATAATATATTATGCTTATTAAGTAAAGCGATATGCTGCTGAACCGCAGTACTTAACGCTATTTGAGCTCCCATAGGGCATAGTGCTAGCATTATTGACAGTCCATTGAAAATATTTCTAAATAGCAAATAGTTAAAAGCAGCAAGTCCAATAGAGGCAAAGGTAACTTTTTCACTATAGCTTTGAACCTCTTGATAAATTTTTAGCTTCGCTATATTAGTATCTTGTTTTTCAAATATCTTTGGCATACCCATACTTTTATTTAACAAGCTCTGACTCTTAACATTGGCAGAGGCATGGATATAATCATTAAAAGCTTTTAGCCACAATAATAAAACACCGTCTGAGCTTTCTCTGGTTATTGTTAAGATCATGGCAATCATATTAAGGAGCATATCAGAATCTGTTGATACATTTTTGGTGACTTTATAATAAATTTGCTTTAGAGCTGGGTAGCCACCAATAATAACAGCCAGTGCAGCTAACTGTAAAATTTTAATGTTTCTGCTGTAGGAAAACTTTCCAATTAAGGGATGTTTAATTTTCAAGACTAATAGTAGCAGGCTATAGAACATAAGAGCATTTCTTGCTTTCTTTTGTCTATTGATTACCTTATTATAAGTAAGATATTTTTGAACATCATCAGGGGTGGTATTCTTAGCTAGTCCCCCTGACAATATGCTAGCTATTTTCTCTTTTAAAGTAGCATATTGAACTTTAGTATTATCAAAGTATACTAAAATAGTACCTGTATAGGGGTTTGCTTTACTTGAAATAACTCCATGAAGGTGATCTAGATATATTTCCATATACTTTGCTAATAGCTTATTCTTATGAAGCTTATGGTGCTTTAGCCTCACTCTACCAGGCAAAATACTTATCTCCTGCAATATGTCACCCCCAGTTCAAACTATAATTTGCCTACTAATAGACCTTATAATTCTTTCCATATTTCAGTACTTAATACAAATAACTATTTACAAAACTAACAAGTTTATATACAATAAAATAAACTTAATATATAGCTAGGGGTGCCCTAAACAGGGCTGAGAAAGAGTCATCTTAACCCTCTGAACCTGAAATGGATAATGCCAGCGAAGGGAAGCGGTTTACTTAAAGAATATTTGAGAAAGCTTACCTCTTAATAGGTAAGCTTTTTTATATTATCTGCACAAGCCAAGTTTTTTAAACTGAAGGAGGTTAAAAAATGGATAAATTGATTATTGCCGGAAGAGAAATCAACAGTAGGCTTTTTATCGGAACTGGAAAATTTGCTGCTAATAATTTGATCCCCCAGGTAATTGAGAGCTCCCAAGCTGAAGTTGTTACAGTAGCCTTAAGACGGGTGGATTTAAAAAACAAAGATGAAAACATTTTAAACTATATAAGTAAAGACTGTCTATTGCTCCCTAATACTTCAGGAGCCCGAACTGCAGAGGAAGCTGTAAAAATTGCCCGGATTGCCCGGGCTGCTGGCTGTGGTAATTGGGTTAAAATTGAGGTTATATCGGATAACAAGTACCTATTGCCCGACAATTATGAGACTATCAAAGCCACAGAGATTCTTGCCAAGGAAGGCTTTATAGTATTACCGTATATGAGTCCCGACTTAATGGTGGCAAAACAGCTAGAAAATGTTGGGGCTGCCGCAGTCATGCCTTTAGGTGCTCCCATCGGAACTAACCGTGGGTTAAAGACTAAGGAATTAGTCCGTATCTTAATTGATGAAATAAATTTGCCTATTATTGTTGACGCTGGAATTGGTAAGCCTTCTGAAGCTGCGGAAGCAATGGAAATGGGCTCCGCTGCAGTATTGGTCAATACAGCCATTGCAACTGCCGAAAATCCAGTTTTGATGGCTGAAGCCTTTAATTTTGCAGTCCGTTCAGGCAGAAAAGCTTATCTGGCGGGAGCAGGAGAAACTAAATTGTACGCTGAAGCCAGCTCACCATTAACAGGCTTTTTAAGATAATAACTGACCGGGTCTATTAGGATAGTTATAGAAGGGATCGATTAAAAATGAATTTCTACAATGAATTATCACTTTATGGCAGCTTCAATTTTGATGAGTTTTGGGATAAAGTTTCCGATAATCGGGTACGAAGTATTTTAACAAAAGACT
>JAWSUQ010000278.1:0-4402 GCA_033549265.1 Bacillota bacterium | reverse complement strand
ATTTTGAGCTTGACTATCAGTTAATTCAGCTAAACCCAACTCTAGTTGACGCCCAATTATCTGCTGGGTCACACCCTGCTCTCGTTCTTCTAAGGATTCTCCTACGCACACAATCGGAATTAATTTAGTCTGCAACGCAGCCTTAACCTTTAAGTTAACCGTATTATCTGTCTCTGCAAAATATTGCCGACGCTCTGAATGCCCAATAATCACATAATGGCATCCCATGTCCGCCAGCATTTTAGGGGAAATTTCTCCCGTAAAGGCCCCTTTGTTTTCCCAGTGCATATTTTGGGCTCCTACTTTCATATCACTGCCATCAGTTACGGCTAAAACACCCTCTAACGAGGTAAAAGGTGGACAAATAACCACCTCTACCTCCAATTCCTTGCTTGCAATTAATTTCTTCAGGTCTACTACAAATTCAATAGCCTCGTCCCTTGATTTATGCATTTTCCAGTTACCAGCAATAATAGGTATCCTCATTTTTAAAAAATCACTCCTTCTCAGCCAAGACGTCAATTCCTGGAAGCTTTTTCCCTTCTAAAAACTCTAAGGAAGCTCCACCACCTGTAGAAATATGAGTTATCTTTTCAGCAACTCCCATCTTTTCAATAGCTGCTACTGAATCACCACCACCGACAATTGACAGCGCTGCTGAATCCGCTAAAGCCTTGGCTACACTAAAGGTGCCCTTGCTGAAGGCATCCATTTCAAAAACTCCCATGGGGCCATTCCAAATTACTGTTTTTGCCCCAGTTACAATCCCAGCAAATTCTGTCCCAGTCTTTTCGCCAATGTCTAATGCCATCCATTCTGCTGGAACTTCACTAGCTAAAACGTTCTTATGCTCTGCGTCAGCTTTAAATTCAGCGGCTACTAGTAAGTCTGTTGGTAATTCTAACCTAATGCCCTGAGACTCTGCCTGAACTATTAGAGATTTGGCCAGCTCCACCTTATCCTCCTCTACTAAAGATTTACCCATATCATAGCCTTTAGCCTTCAGAAAAGTGTTGGCCATCCCACCACCAATAATTAAAGTATCAACCTTTGACAACAAATTTTCAATTACCGCTATTTTATCTGACACCTTGGCACCGCCGATAATAGCAACAAAAGGTCGCTCTGGCTTACTTAAAGCATCTCCCATGATAGTGACTTCCTTTTCCAGCAGCAAGCCGCATACGCTAGGCAAAAACTCTGCCACTCCTGCAGTAGATGAATGAGCTCGGTGGGCTGCTCCAAAGGCGTCATTAACAAAAATATCTGCTAAAGCCGCTAGCTTTTTGGAAAATTCTCTGTCGTTTTTCTCTTCCTCAGGGTAAAATCGAATATTCTCTAACAATATAATCTGGCCTGACTTTAATCTGCCGATTGCATCCTTTACTTCTTCACCAATAGAGCTCTCAGTCTTTTCTACCTGGGTACCTAACAGCTCCGCTAATCGCTGAGCCACTGGATCTAGCCTCAACTCATCCTTTACCTTTCCTTTTGGTCTGCCGAAGTGAGAAACAAGAATTATTTTAGCCCCATGTTCTTGCAGGTACTTTATTGTAGGTATAGCTGCTCTAATTCTAGTATCATCTGTAATATTTCGATTTTCATCTAAGGGAACGTTAAAATCAACTCGAACTAGCACTCGCTTGTCTTTTATATCAATATCCTTAACAGAAAGTTTGGCCATATAACTACAGCCCTTTCTCTGCCATTAATGCAGCTAGGTCTACTACTCTATTGGAATAGCCCCACTCGTTGTCATACCATGCAATTACCTTAATCATATTGCCTTCCATTACCATGGTAGATAAGCCATCAACTATTGATGAATGGGGGTTTCCATTAAAGTCTTTAGAAACTAGTGGCAACTCAGTATACTCTAATATCCCCTTTAAGCTTCCATCTGCTGCTTCCCGTAAAGCTTGATTTACTTCTTCTACTGAAGTAGAATTTTTAACTTCAACCACAAGGTCAACTACAGAAACATTTGGAGTTGGTACTCGCATTGAGAAACCATTAAGTTTGCCCTTAAGCTGAGGTAATACTAAAGCCACAGCTTTAGCAGCTCCAGTGGTTGTAGGGATAATAGATTCAGCACCCGCTCTTGCTCTTCTTAGATCTTTATGTGCTTGGTCTAGAATTCGCTGGTCATTGGTGTAAGAGTGAACAGTAGTCATTAAACCTTTAACGATACCAAACTTTTCGTCAAGAATCTTTGCTACTGGCGCTAAGCAGTTAGTGGTGCAGGATGCATTTGATACGATATAGTGGTTAGCTGCATCATATTTATCTGCATTAACCCCCATTACAACAGTGATATCCTCATTCTTGGCAGGAGCTGAAATAATAACCCTCTTTGCTCCACCTTCGATGTGAGCTTTAGCCTTTTCTCCTTCTGTGAAGAAGCCTGTTGACTCGATTACTAAATCTACTCCCAACTGCCCCCAAGGCAGCTTAGCTGGATCTCGCTCTGCTAAAACCTTAATTGGCTTGCCATCCACTACAATTGTGTCATCCTTTGCTTCTACAGAACCAGGATAAATACCATGCACAGAATCGTATTTAAATAAGTGGGCATTTGTATAAGCATCTGTTAGGTCATTAATAGCTACAACCTCTACCCCTTCTTTGTTAAGTGCTGCTCTCATTACTAGCCTGCCAATCCGTCCAAATCCATTAATTCCTATTTTTACTGCCATTTCATAGTCCCCTTTCCTTAATTAAACATTATTAGTAATCCACAACCAAATTAAATTCCACAATTAGTCTTGAAATCCTTTATTGTGACTTATTTATTTAGCAAATTTCCTTCTTCACTAGTTCATTATTCCAATACCTACATTTTTCATACAAGCCTTATCTAAGTAAGTGACTAAGGCTAAGACTAAGACTAAAGCACTTTAGCTAAACCTTCAAAAATTAAACCCCTGGAAACATCTAAGGTTACTGTCATACCGTCTTTAAGCTTAGCTGAGTCATCTCCAATACCGATAATAACAGGTTTTCCAAGATTCAATGATACTATAGCCGCGTGGGAGGTAATTCCACCAAGGACTGTCACAAAAGCTGCTGCTTTAGTTAGAGATGGGATGAAATCCTTATCTGTCATTTTAGTCACCAGTATTGTATTATGATTAACTTTCTGATTTGCTATTTCTGCTGAGTCTGTAGTTAATAACTCTCCACTAATCACCCCTTTACCAATACCAATCCCTTTGGCTAGTATTTCGCTGACTACATGGACCTTTAACAAATTAGTAGTGCCTGGAGTGCCGGTGGGGACTCCCGCTGTAATTATTACTAATTCGCCGGTCTTCACCAACCTAGCATTTAAGCTTTTTGCAATAGCTTCCCTGAACATCTCATCTGTGCTGTCTGTATCCTCATTTTGTAGTGGCTTTACTCCCCATACTAGCTGCATTTTTCGCATTACCTCCCTGCTGGGAGTCACTGCAATAATAGGTCTATTTGGTCGATACTTAGATACCATCCTTGCAGTAGAGCCAGATTTGGTACTGGTAATAATAGCTGCTGCATTTAATTCCTGAGCAATCTCCCTAGTGGCATACCCAATTGCATCAGTAATCGTTTTTGCCATGGTATTAGTATTGGTGCTTCTTTTCTCCTTTAGCTCCTTTTCAGCCCTCAAAGCAATCTTGGTCATGGTTTTGACAGCTTCAACAGGATAGCTTCCAGCTGCCGTTTCTCCCGATAGCATAATAGCATCAGTACCATCAAAAATAGCGTTAGCTACGTCACTTGCCTCCGCCCTAGTGGGTCTAGGATTTCTAATCATGGAATCTAGCATTTGAGTAGCTGTAATGACTGGCTTTGCTTCATTGTTGCACTTCTCAATAATCATCTTCTGCACCAATGGCACTTCTTCTGCGGGAATTTCCACCCCCAAGTCGCCTCTAGCCACCATAATGCCGTCGGCTACATTTATGATGTCATCTATATTGTCTACTCCTGCTTGGTTTTCAATTTTGGCTATAACGTCAATATCTGCCGCCTTCTCTTCTAAAATTTCTTTAATAGCCAAGACATCCTCTGCTTTTCGGATAAAGGAGGCCGCAATAAAATCTATTCCCTGCTCAACACCAAAGCAAATATCATTGATATCCTTACCGGTGAGCGCCGGCAAGTTAATATCGACCCCTGGAACATTTACTCCTTTGCGGCTTGATATTATTCCGCCATTGATTACTTCACAGTTCAGCTCTTCACCAACAATTTCTCTAACCTTTAATTCTACTAGTCCATCATCAATTAATATGCTATCTCTCACTTTAACATCATCAATTAATCCCCGATGGCTTACTTGCACCTTTTCGTTAGAGCCGGCCCAGTCTGCCACAGTCAGAGTAAACCGGTCTCCTACCTTTAATTCAATTTTCCCCGGCAG
>JAWSUQ010000277.1:0-4404 GCA_033549265.1 Bacillota bacterium | reverse complement strand
TTGTAAGAGAAACTAGGCTGCCTCTATTAGCTGCTGTTATTGCAGGATTTGGAGCTGTAATTTCTGAAGTAGGGGCTTCAATGATGGTAGGGGGGAATATTAAAGGTTCCACTAGAATTTTAACAACAGCAACTGTCTTAGAAGTAGCTAAGGGGAATTTTGGTAAGGCCATGGCACTAACGGTTATTTTAATGACCATTGCTTACCTTGTTACCTTAATGCTGACTTTAATCCAACAACAGGAGAGAAAACAATGATCAGGCCTATCTTAGAAGCAAATAACCTAACGTGGAAAATCGGTAAAGCGCAAATCTTAGATATTAATGACTTTAAAATACATAAAAACGATCATATTGCTTTAATTGGACCTAACGGCTCTGGTAAAAGTAGCTTACTAAAAATGCTAGCTTTTTTAGAAAAGCCATCTACAGGGGCAGTTATTCTTAATACAGACAATAATCACCAAAGTATAATAGAAAAGCGAAGACAAATGGCTGTTGTATTTCAGGAGCCACTGCTTTTAAATATGTCAGTCTCAGATAACATTGCGTACGGTTTAAAAATACGAGGGATAAAGCACAAAAGTAATGACAAGGTTCAATATTGGTTAGAACGACTTAATATCCAGCATCTAAGAAACCGGCATCCAAAATACCTTTCGGGCGGAGAAGCTCAGCGGGTTAGTCTTGCTAGAGCTATGGCATTAGAACCAAAAATTTTATTTCTAGATGAACCATTTAGTGGTCTAGACGCACCTACCAAAGCCCAACTCTTAGAAGAAATGTCCCAGATAATCAAAGAAACTAATATTACCAGTGTATTTATTACTCATGATTTTTCAGATATTCCTTTTATGGCGAATAAAGTCTGTGTATTAGTCGGGGGAAAAGTAGTTCAACAGGGAACTATGGAAGAAATTTTTTATAAGCCAGCTACAGATGATGTAGCTATGTTAGTCGGTGTAGATATCAAATTAAGGGGCTTGGTAAAAGAAATAGGTGAAATAAATACTCTGCTATTAGAAAGTGGGCAAATGCTTAACTTTCTAAATCACTCTAGCAATAAAATAATTCAAGAGCAAAATATCAAAGTATATCTACGGGCTGAGGATGTAGTGCTAGGAGAAGGCAATCATAATAATTTTGAGGGCAAAGTAGAGAAAATTTCACCCTATGGATTACAGTACAAGCTTACCTTAAATTGTGGCTTTACAATTAGCTTAATCGTAAATAAACACCAGTTGTTGTCGATAAAGCCTGAAAAAGGCAATGTGATAAAAGTGCATATTCCCTTAGATAGAGTTCATATATAGTTTCAAAAATGACGAAATAATAAGTGAATTAAAGAGGTGATAAGGTGTTTTCTGATTTAGATAGTGTTGAACTAGAAAAGCTAAAGGTAAAGTCAAAAATATGGATTGAACTTGATGATGAAGTAGTTTTTGGCGGTGGCAGAACAGCCTTGCTAGAAGCAAATAAAGAGGTAGATAAACTTTTTCTAAAATATTTTGATTCATTTTGAGTCATAAAATTTTTTGAGGAATTGGTAAAATGCATCAGTAGGTGGAAAAAACTTTTTGGAACGTAGAAAAGCTAGATTCCTGTAGAGAAACAATTTTCAAATGTCCTGCTTCAACCTCTAATTTGACGGAGGAATAAGAAAGAATGGAAAGACCCCAATTGGCCATTATAATTTGTTTAATACTTTCAGTGCGGCTAAGCTCCCATACGTCGTTCAATGCTATCCTTGCTTCCTTAAGTATTTTATCAACCATATCTCTAGTACTAGAACCCTTCTCCCTAAGTACAAATTTTTGGGAAGCCAACTCCCTTAGGGAAATTTTTCCAGAATACGCCAGATGATGATCTTTGCCACATACTACCACTAATTTATCTTGTACCAATGGCTCAATAACTAAGCTTTCATCGTATGTTTTTTCCTCACCTAATAATGCTAAATCAATAGCGTTTAACAAAATTTTTTGTTCTATTTCCCTAGTATTGCCGATGGAAACCTCAACTTTAAGGCCAGGATACTGCCGACGAAAATTTGCTGCTACAGCAGGTAGCAAATAGTTACCGGGAGTTGTACTGGCGCCAACTCGTACAGTTCCTTTCTCAAGCCCCTTATAGCTTTCAATTGCCTGCTCAGTTTCTTTCGCCAAATTTGTTATTTTACAGGAGTATTGATACAGTTCTTTGCCTATTTCTGTTAGCTTTAAGTTCCTACCGTTACGTTCGAAAAGGTCCACCCCAAAATTCTGCTCAAGTCTTCGTACTTGGATGGACACTGAAGACTGAGAAATATGCAGCTTTTCAGCGGCTGCAGTAAAACCGCCAAGTTCAACTACTGTTATGAAAAGATGAAGCTGATGTAGATTTAGCATGGCCAACACTCCAGTATAGACATTTGTATATAATTTTAACACTAAAGATATATTTGCGTTTTTGCTACCTCTAATCTATCATATTAAGTAAGAGGTGTAAACAGCATAAAATACATCATGGATAAATGTTAGGAGGTAGATTTATGTCAGATGAGAAATTTCGACTTACTAGTTTAAGTACTTGTGGAGGTTGAGCAGGAAAGATTGGTCCTGGTGACCTGGCACAGGTTCTGTGTCAATTACCCCAAATTACTGATCCCAATGTATTAGTGGGAACAGATACTTCTGATGATGCTGCAGTCTATAAGCTTAATGAAGAAACTGCGTTGGTATGTACTACTGATTTTTTCAGTCCTATGGTGGATGATGCCTATGCATTCGGTCAAATTGCCGCAAGCAATTCTCTTAGTGACGTTTATGCTATGGGAGCTAGACCGTTGTTTGCTCTCAATATGCTAGCCTATCCTGCAGGAAGTTTACCGCCTGATCAGTTGGCTGCTATGCTAAAGGGAAGCAGCGACAAAGCTCAAGAAGCGGGTATTGCTATAATTGGAGGACATACAATTGATAATCCCGAAGTCAAATACGGGCTAGCTGTCGTAGGCACTGTCCACCCGCAAAAAGTTTGGACCAATTCTCAGGCTAAACCTGGAGATGTGCTGCTATTAACCAAGCCAATCGGTTCAGGGATTATAACTACTGCACACAAAAATGGGAAATGTCCTCCAGAGGTTTTGGCGGGAGCAACAGAAGCCATGCGGAAGCTAAATAAGATCTCAGCAGAAACAATTATTAATACAGATATTAAAGTCAATGCCTGTACAGATGTAACCGGCTTTGGGTTGATAGGACATTTATTTGAAATTGTAGCAGGCAGCTCATTAGAAGCTCATATCAGTTTATCAAGTATTCCTGTGTTAGAGGGAACGAGGGAACTGTTGGAATCTGGGTTAGTCCCTGGAGGAACAAAACGCAATTTGGAATATCTTGAGGGTAATCTCTTTTGTGAGGTAGGTATAACCAAGAATGACAAATTGCTTCTGGCAGATGCTCAGACTTCTGGAGGCTTGCTACTTTCTATCCCGGAGGCTGAAGCTAAAACTGCCAAGAAATTGTTGATAGCTGCCGGTGTAGCAGTGGCAGAAATCGGTCGTCTTTATGAAGGCAAAGCAGGAATTATCAGAGTGATTAATTAGTCTTTGCTCATTAAGTTCAGATCGAGGAGAATTGTATTGATATGAGTAAGTAGTAGAGCTTATATAAAAAAGAAGGCGATAACATGCTGCTTTTTCTTGTTAGTTCAGGTTTTATTATTGGAATTTTATCTGGTATGTTAGGTATTGGCGGTGGTATCATAATCGCACCTATACTGCTTTATGTCCCTGGATGGATAGGGCTTCCGGTGATGAGCATGAAGACTATTTCTGGTTTGACTATGGTACAGGGACTGGTGGGTGCTGCCTCCGGATATCTTGTCCACCGTCGTTACAGGGTAATAAACCCGACTTTAATCTATTTGTTGGGACCAGTAATGATAATTGCCACCTTTAGCGGTGCCCATTTTTCCGGTGGAGTAGACGATACAATTCTAAAGGCTGTTTTTGCCCTGATGGCTGTTGCGGCTGCTGTGCTGATGCAAGTAAAAAAAGATGAGTTACCCATGACAGCTCCTGTAGAAGAAATCAACTTTAACCGGCCTCTGGCAGTATTGATAGCTGCCCTTATCGGCTTTTTGGGTGGTCTGGTGGGTCAGGGTGGTTCTTTTGTGCTGGTTCCTGCTTTAATCAATATCTTGAACATTCCTACAAAGGTAGCAATGGGCAGCAATTTGGGAATAGTATTGCTTGCGTCATTGGCAGGCTTAGGCGGTAAAGCATCTGCTGGCCTTATAGAGCCGTTAAGCGCTCTAGCACTTATGGTAGGTGTTATTCCTGGAGCCCTACTTGGCGGATATTTAAGTCACCGAATGAAAAGCATAATAATAAAAAAAATATTTTCAATACTGATAGTCTTGGTTA
>JAWSUQ010000276.1:0-4411 GCA_033549265.1 Bacillota bacterium | reverse complement strand
CTGGCAGGATTGCAGGAATCGGAATGCTATTTGGTGTATCATTAGTGCTTGCTGAAGTTATCGCCCGTTCCGTTTTTGATGAAACCTTATATATTACTCAAGAATATACTGCCTATCTAATGGTTGCAATTACTTTTTTAGGCTTGGCTTATGCTTTAAAAGAAGGAACCCATATACGGATGGCTTTTCTCCATAAAATATTGAAAGGGAGAAGCATCATTTTCTTAGACATCTATGCATTGACTATTGGTCTAGTTATATTTATTTTAATTACGGTATCTACAGCTAACTTTTTTTGGGATTCAGTAATATCCCAAAGTCGTTCCATGCATGTGTCAAAGACATACTTAGCTATTCCTCAATTTTTTATGCCTCTAGGCTCTTTTGTCATGGTACTTCAATTTACAGCTGAAATATTGAGATCCATCTTAAAGCTTCGGACAGGAGAGGCGGACAAAGGGGGACAAGTTTCTTGAGTCTATCAATAATTTCATTTACTATACTGGCGCTGCTAGTATTTTTTTTAGGAAGTAGCATTTGGGTAGGAATATCATTGTTTCTAGTTGGGATATCGGGTTTTATTTTTTTTACTAGCAGTCCTTCGCTACTAATTTTAAACAATATACTATGGAATAATACTCATAGCACTACCATGATGGCGTTGCCCTTATTTATTCTGATGGGAGAGATATTGTTTCGCAGCAAAATATCGGAAAACCTGTTTAAAGGGCTGGCTCCCTGGATGGATTTCTTGCCAGGGCGTTTAATTCACGTAAATATTGTTGCTTGTAGTCTGTTCGCTGCAGTTAGTGGTTCATCTGCTGCTACTACAGCTACTGTGGGCAAAATTACCTTGCCGGAACTATTTAAGCGCAATTGTGACAGAGCTCTGAGCATTGGCTCATTGGCAGGAGCAGGTACTCTAGGATTTTTGATACCTCCTAGCATGATGATGCTAGTTTACGGTATCGTAGCAGAAGTAAGCATAGGTAGACTATTTATTGCAGGTATTATTCCGTCAATTATTCTTGCTAGTGCTTTAAGTTTATACATTATTATTAGATGTCTAATCAATCCAAACCTAGCACCATCAGGAGAGGAGAAGTATACTTGGTCCCAACGCTTGAAAAGCATACCGCTATTGTTACCGGTAATATTATTAATTATCGCGGTGCTGGGCAGTATCTATACAGGTTGGGCTACCCCTACTGAGGCGGCTTCTGTAGGAGTAATAGGTGCTTTATTTTTTGCCATACTATCCCGCAGCATGGATAGGAAAGTATTTTGGGAATGTGTAATGGGATCTGTAAAAACTAGCGCCATGATTATGCTAATTGTGGTAGGTGCATCATACCTGTCTGTAGCAGTAGGATACCTTGGAATACCTGCCAGTCTTACAGCCTTTATAAGTACCCTTGACCTTACAAAGTTTCAGCTAATTATTATCTTATCAATTATGTATATCATCTTAGGATGTATGCTAGACGGCTTCTCTATGATTGTAATGAGCTTGCCCTTGGCATTGCCATTAATTATAGCGGCTGGATTTGATCCACTATGGTTCGGTATATACCTGGTGATTATGATTGAAGTGGCGCAGTTAACACCACCGGTAGGGTTTAATCTTTTTGTTATCAGTGGTCTTGTTAAAGAGGATGTATTTAAAATAGCATTCTATGCATTGCCGGCCTTCTTTATCATATTACTAGTTGTAGCAATAATTACGGTATATCCTGAAATTGTTCTTTTTCTTCCAGATATGATGATAAAGTAAAAAGGCAGCCTTAATTTTTAATGGAATTCATTTTATCCTGAAATAGCCTGCTACTTAAATAGCAGGCTATTTTATAAATACCCTTAAATAAAAGGAGGCAGAAAAAATATGATGGTTGACTTAAATAGTGATCTTGGCGAAAGCTTTGGCAGTTATAAACTAGGAAATGATAGAGAGGTACTTCAGCACGTGACTTCTGCAAACATTGCCTGTGGCTTTCACGCGGGAGATCCATTAATTATGATGGATACTGTTAGAAACGCTTTGCAAAATAAGGTAGCTCTAGGTGCCCATCCAGGTTTGCCAGATTTAGTAGGCTTTGGTAGACGAAATATGAACATTAGCCCGCAGGAGGCAAAAGCCTACATCATTTATCAGGTAGGAGCCTTAAATGGTTTTATTAAAGCCGAAGGGGCAGAAATGCAGCATGTAAAACCCCATGGAGCTCTGTACAATATGGCTGCAGTAGATTATAAGCTGGCCCGAGCAATAGCTGAAGGAGTATATGCCGTTGATAAGGAGCTTATATTAGTAGGCTTAGCAGGATCTCAGCTTATTAGAGCTGGGGAAGAGGTAGGATTGCGGACAGCCAGTGAGGTTTTTGCCGATCGGGCCTACACTGCTGAAGGAACCCTTGCTCCTCGTGGAACAGCAGGGGCTGTCATTCACAATAGAGACGAGGTTGTGGCAAGGGTTTTAGGAATGATTCTACAGGGGCAGGTAACCTCAATAGATGGCAAAAAAGTAAACATCAAGGCAGATACAATTTGTGTTCATGGGGATACCCAGGATGCTATGGACTTGGTGAAGTACATTAGGCAAGCTCTCAAAGAGGCTGGTGTTCAGGTAAAATCGATGAAGTAAGGCTGAAAGGGGATGAGAAAGTGGCCCTTACATACAAAGCAGCAGGGGATACTACTATTATAATTGAATTTGCCAATGAAATATCAGAAAAGGTAAATACTCAAGTAAGGAGCATGTATCTGGCAATTGAAAAGAGCTTAATTGCAGGCATTGAGGAAGTAGTGCCAACCTACCGGTCCTTAATGATCTGCTATAACCCCCTGTTGGTCAAGGCTAGCACCTTGATGCAGCAGCTTAAAGAAATAGAATTGCATTTAGAAGAAATAGATATTCCCAAGCCTAAAATTATAGAAATTCCAACTCTTTACGGAGGGGATTACGGACCTGATTTAGACTTTGTAGCTGAGCATAATAATCTTACTAGTGCAGAAGTAATTAATCTGCATTCAAAAGGGAAATACCTTATCTATATGTTAGGCTTTACGCCGGGTTTTCCTTATCTGGGTGGGCTTGACCAAAAAATTGCTACCCCCAGGCTTGAAAAACCAAGGCTTTCCATTCCTGCTGGTAGTGTAGGCATTGCTGGAGCACAAACTGGAATTTACCCAATAGAAAGTCCTGGAGGATGGAGATTAATAGGGCGGACCCCCCTAAGGCTGTTTGACCCTAATCGGGAGCCTCATTTCTTGCTGCAATTGGGAGATTACCTGCAGTTTAAGCCGGTGGATGAAAGCCAGTATGGGCTCATAAAAGCACAAGTGGATAATAATATATTCGAAGTTAAAACTTCGCTTCTATAAAGGAGCTGTTAAATGATGTGTTCTGTGAGAGTTTTTGAGCCAGGTCCTTTAACCACCATTCAGGATAAGGGTAGAAGGAGATTTCAAAGATTTGGAATGCCTGTAGCGGGAGCAATGGACCTTTTTTCTTATAGAGTAGCCAATTTGCTTGTAGGAAATGATGAAGGAGCAGCTGTTATAGAGTTTACCTTGCAGGGACCTAAGTTAGAATTTCTAGAAGACTCAATTATTGCTGTTACAGGGGCAGAAGTGGTACCCCTACTAGATAATCAACCAATGCCCTTATGGCAGTCTGTGTTTGTGGGCAAAGGAAGTATTGTTAGCTTTCAGCCGTTTAAATCTGGGTTGCGGGGCTACCTAGCCATTAGTGGAGGAATTAAGATTCCCCAAGTAATGGGAAGCACAGCAACTTACTTGAGGGCACAAATTGGTGGTTTAGAAGGAAGAAAAATAATAGCAGGGGATATAATACCTGTTGAAGAGGCTCTTGCCAAGGAAGCGATTAAAGACGGCAGGTACCGCCGACTTCCAAATAATCTAATTCCAGCTTATAAAAATACTGAAGAGATAATGGTTACTCTTGGACCACAGGATGACATGTTCAAGGACGAAAGCATTAAAACATTCTTGACATCTGAATATCAAATAACTGTTCAATCAGATAGAATGGGTTACAGACTAAAGGGTCCTAACATTGAACACTTGGATAAGGCCGATATTATCTCAGACGGTATTCCTCCAGGCGCTATTCAGGTCCCAGGGGACGGGCAGCCAATTATTTTGCTGGCGGACAGACAAACGGTTGGGGGCTACACAAAGATAGCTACTGTTATTTCAACCGATTTAAATAAGCTAGCCCAATTAACACCAGGTAGTAAAGTAACGTTTAAAGCAGTAACACTCGATGAAGCATATGAAGCCTTAGAAGCCCAGGAAAGTATTATAAGTCAAGTAGAAGAATTAGCCATAAGCATAGCTTCCCGTAAGGCCTATAAATTGCGAATTGATGGAAGAGAATATACTGTTAGTGTAG
>JAWSUQ010000275.1:2442-4416 GCA_033549265.1 Bacillota bacterium | reverse complement strand
CCTTATCCCAACGGTCAGTTTCTGGGGCTGAAAAGTTAAAGTTGCACCAGTAGGCATAAATCATTTTAATATCATAAGGATCTTCTGTTAAAATTGCATCCGCCACATTGTTGGTATTTACACCACCAGCTACTTTACCAGTTGGCATATTAGGCCACTGAAGGTAGCCCCGTTGGTCAATTTTTTGTGATGTTTTTGATTTAAGCTTAAAGTCATCATTTTTAGGCAAGCCTTGATGGGCCGTGCTTGGATTCTGGGTGCTTCCTCCAATATTATCTGAAGCTCCAAAGATTCCAGCTAGTGCATGGATTGCCATAGAAGTATAGCCACCCCGTTGCTGCATAACAGCTCCGCCACCCATCATCACACATACTGCTGGAGCTGCTACTCCCATTCCTCTGGCTACTCTGATAATTTGTTCAGCTGGAACACCAGATAAGTTTGCTGCCCACTGAGGAGTCCTATCTTTAAGCTCTAAATTCCACCACTTAACTATTCCATATGTCTCTTTTTCTTCAAAGCTATCTTCGCTTACAGTTTTTCCTGCAATGAATTGATTCACTCCGTCTTTAAAGTCACCAACAAACTCTTTATACCATAAGCCTTCTGTTAAGGCAACATGAGCGATAGCTAAGGCAATTGGTGCATCATAGCCGGACTTTACTGGCAGCCATTCATGGGCCTTGCTGGCGGTACTAGTTAAGCGGGGCTCAACTACAGCCACCGTTGCTCGGTCTAATACATCACCCCACTTATTTAACCAGTTAGAAACCTGGCGGTTACTGGAAAGGGGGTCCATCCCCCAGCATAATACAAATTTTGTATTATCTAAGTCGTAATCTCTGTAGCTGCCAAATCCTTCAGTGTACATTGGGCCAAACTTTTCTGCTTCTGCACAGATGGATGAGTGAGAAATATTATTTGGAGAGCCTAAAATGCCAACCATGCGGCCATAACTTAGTTCGTTGCTATTTGTGTAACGACCTCTTAATAAAGCAAACTTATGGCTTTCACCGTTGTTAATTAGCTCTGCATGCTTATCAGCAATTGTATTTAACGCTTCTTCCCATGTAATCGGTACAAACCCTGGATCTTCGTTGCGGCCTTTTTTAGAATTAGTGCGTTTCATTGGTTGCTTGATCCGATCAGGATCGTACATCTGCTGAATACCTAAATGTAATCTAGGACAGCTGTTTTTCTTGTTAGTTTTCGAGTTTGCATTACCACGAACTTTCACTATCCGCCCATTAACTACATAAGCCTCTGTAGAACACCAAGAGGTACACCCAGTACAACCAGACCCTACCCACTTACCTTCTGCTAATTTACCTACTGGCTTTGGAGCCCTGTCCTCCTTAATGGCGTCATAAATTGGCTCTTCTTCAAATTCACAACCAACTAAGCCGATTGCTGTCACTCCAGCCAAAGCAGACGTTTGAAGAAATCCTCTCCTCGTTAACTTCATAAATATTTACCTCCTTTATTTATGGTATAGAAATTTTGAGCCTGTATCAAAAGCTCAAAAAATGCTTAAAATCCTTTTCTACAATATTTTTAATTTAAGTTTTAAAATATTGTTAAGTTTATCACTTACATCAGTGCTATGTTAATTTTACTGGAAAAAGTCAGTTGTCACCATCGGGAAAATACCTATAAATACTAGTAGTTTATATAGGGTTTTTCCCTAATAGAAAAAAATTAACCCCTGGTTCATACATTTACCAGGGGTTAGATCAATATTTTCTTATTAAATCACTATTTCTTTATGCTAATGCAAAAATTTTGGTACTGCTGGGTATATTCAGGTCTTAACTCCTCAACAAACTTACCAACTAAAAACTTACCAGTTAGTAGCTTAGCCGCTTCATCTGGGGATTTTGTCTCCCGTATTTTATTGGCGGCATTGATTTGAATGGCATGCTCTTTTTGCCATAAAAGCATTTGGGCTGGATTACCCATTTTATTTTTACGGCC
>JAWSUQ010000275.1:0-2432 GCA_033549265.1 Bacillota bacterium | reverse complement strand
ATTGACTAATTCCTTCAATTACACTAAAGCCTGGATGATTCAATCCCTCTAAAATGTAATTCGTCAGCAGTTGGCTATGATAAGCAGTGCCTCGGGCAGTAAAGGTGGCTCCTGCCCCCTTAGCCAAGTCCATTAAGTCAAATGGATTATCGAGGGTGCCTCCTGGAGAAGTAGTACTGTTAGTACCACAGGGACTCAAAGGAGAAAACTGTCCACCAGTCATACCATAGATATTGTTATTCATTACTATCGACGTTAAGTCAATATTTCTTCTGGCAGCATGGATGAAATGATTGCCGCCAATCGCCGTACTATCACCATCACCCATCAATACTATCACCTGCAGCTCAGGCTTTGCCATTTTTACCCCAGTGGCAAAGGCAAGGGCCCTGCCATGCAAAGTATGAAGGGTATTAAAGTTAAGATAACCAGTAGCCCTTGAAGAACACCCTATGCCAGATACTATCACTGTCTTGTCAGGATCTTTGCTTTGAGCTTCTAATGCTCTAATTAAGGCGCCAACGATAATGCCGTGACCACAGCCAGCACACCATATATGAGGAAACCGATTAACCCTGATGTATTTATCTAGAGGAGGGTTTGCCATAGCTATCGTCATTATTTTAACACTTCCTTTACTTTTGTCATAATGTGTTGTGGGGTGATAAGCTCACCATCTGTACGGTTTAACCCTATAACCTCTTGACTTCTCATATGTCGCTCTACTTCCAGTCTAAGCTGCCCTGAGTTTAGCTCAGGGATAAGAATTTTAGCACAGCTGCCCACAGCCTTTAATAAATCCTGCTTGGGAAAAGGCCAAATGGTGATTGGCCTAAATAAACCAACTTTATATCCTTCTTTAGCTAAGTCCTTAATAGCTCTCATGGCACTTCTGGCAGTACAGCCATAAGCTACAATCACCACATCGGCGTCTTGGCAGTTGGTACTCTGGCTGAAGCAAGCCTCTTCCTCAAAGATTTTCTGCTTATCAAGCAATCTAGTCATAGCCTTTTCTACCTCTGGCTGCTTGCCGGTAGGAAATCCTGTCTCGTCATGAACTAGACCAGTGACGTGATACTTAGCTCCTTGCCCAAAAGGAATATTGGACTTAAGCTGACTGATATGCATTTTTTTGCTCTGAGCAGTTATTCTATCATTAGATACAGTCAAATTAACCGACTCCCTCATATGACCGACTACCTCATCCATTAACAAAATAACCGGTTGACTGTACTTCTGACTTAACTCCACCCCTAGCTTGCTTAATTCATATGCTTCTGTAACTGAAGCGGGAGAAAGTACAATAATTGGATGGTCCCCGTGGGTGCCCCATCTAGCTTGCATCACATCACCTTGACTAGGAGCTGTGGGTAGTCCTGTACTAGGACCAGCTCGCTGCACATTCACCAATAAAGCCGGAACCTCTGCCATTATACCGTAGCCTAGGGCCTCCTGCATCAGAGAAAACCCTGGACCACTAGTGGCTGTCATTGCTTTAGCCCCCGTTAAGCTGGCTCCAAGCACTGCTGACATGCTGGCAATTTCATCCTCCATCTGAATATAAGTACCGCCTCTTTTAGGCAGTTCACTTGATAGAATTTCAGCAATTTCTGTTGATGGCGTGATAGGATAGCCTGCATAAAAGTTGACCCCAGCAGCCAATGCTCCAAAGGCACAAGCTTGGTTGCCTTGTAGTAGTTTTATCTCAGGATCTAACATTTGTTGTTCTCCTTCCTAAAACCTGCTGTGCAGCCATTAGTCCCAATGCTAGAGCTTGTTGGTTCAAGCTATGAGTGCTTTCTGGCACCTTGCCAAGCATAGTTTTTTCCACAATCTCATTGGAAACTAGATGAGTAATGCCAATAAATACACCTAAAGCTACCATGTTGGCCACCACTTCTTTCCCTAGCTTTTCTTTAGCCATCTGGGTAATAGGTAGAGAATAAACCTTGGCTTTAACATGGGAGGTATTATAAACATAGGTAGAGTCAACAATCAAAACTCCGTCCTCTTTTAATATTTCAGCATATTTATCACATGCTTCCTGAGTCATGGCTATACAAAAGTCAGATCTATCAACTTTAGGAAAATCTATCTCATCATCGCTAATAATAACTTCTGCTTTGCTAGAACCGCCTCGAGCTTCAGGCCCGTAGCTTTGAGTTTGCACAGAATTTTTGCCTTGACGAATAGCCGCTTCAGCTAAGATAATTCCGGCTAAAATAAGTCCTTGCCCACCTGATCCTGTTAACTGTATTTGATAATTCATGATAAAACCTCCTTATTTTTGCAATCTACTTTGATGGCTAAATCAGGACAATGTTGTTCACAAAAATAGCACCCGATACACTTTTCCTCATAGGCTGCTTTTGCCTTTCCTTTATTAGTCATAACGTAAACACCTTTAGGACATAACTCCGCACAGATGCCAC
>JAWSUQ010000274.1:0-4513 GCA_033549265.1 Bacillota bacterium | reverse complement strand
AGCATAAAGCAGCCAGTACCGTAGGTATTCTTAGCCATTCCCACCTGGAAGCAGGCCTGCCCAAAAAGTGCCGCTTGTTGATCTCCAGCTACTCCGCCAATGGGAATTTCAGCCCCGCCAAAGGTCTGCTGGTGGGTATGCCCAAAAATATAGCTTGAAGGTTTAACCTCTGGCAGCATAGACCGGGGAATATCCAGGGCTGTCAGCATCTTGTCATCCCAATTTAGTTCATTAATGTTAAAGAGCATGGTGCGAGAAGCGTTAGTATAGTCGGTTACATGCTCCTGCCCTCTAGTTAAATTCCAAATCAGCCAGGTATCAATATTGCCAAAAAGCAGTTCACCTTTTTCTGCCTTGTCCCTTGCGCCAGCTACACTATCTAAAATCCATTTTATTTTTGTTCCAGAAAAATAGGCATCAATCACAAGCCCCGTATTTTCTCTAACATATTGCTCTAATCCTTTAGCTTTTAGGGCTTCACACATGGCAGCTGTCCTGCGGCATTGCCAGACAATAGCATTGTAAATAGGCTTCCCGCTGTTTTTATCCCAAATAACAGTAGTTTCTCGCTGATTAGTGATGCCAATAGCTGCTATTTCCCAAGGTCTGATTCCTGTTTTCTCTAAAACCTCCCTAGCTACACCACTTTGGGTTCCCCAAATTTCCATAGGGTCATGCTCCACCCAGCCCGGTTTAGGATATATTTGACTAAATTCCTTTTGGGACATTCCTAAGATATTGCCTTCTCTATCAAATATTATGGCTCTCGAGCTGGTGGTGCCTTGGTCAAAGGCCAAAATATATTTTTTAATAACAGTCGACCCCCTCTTCTATATAAATATATTAAATTACTAGGAATTTTATAAAGTAATTTCAAATATTTTTGATAAAATCCTGCTTTTTTTCCTATTTAAGCATTACACTTTCTGCTACTAAAATGACTTATATAGGACAACATAAGAAAACCTTATGAGATCTCTATCCCATAAGGTTATAATATTAGCTCTTGCCCAATAGTTTAAACATGGCTTTTTTATAGGCTTCAACCCCCGGCTGGTCAAATGGATTCACCCCGAGCAAGTAACCGCTAATGGCGCAAGCCTTTTCAAAGAAATATACCAACTGGCCATAATAACATGGGGTTAGCTTAGGCACAGAAATTTTTAAATTTGGTACCCCGCCACTAGTATGGGCTAACATGGTGCCCTGACAAGCCTTGTCATTTATTTCATTTAGCTCTTTTCCAGCAAGATAATTTAACCCGTCCATATCCTCTTCTAGCCTGGGAACTACTAGATTTACTACCGGCTCTTCTAACCACAAGGTAGTGGCAAATAAATTTCGTTGGCCCTCTTGGATATACTGCCCTAATGAATGAAGATCTGTAGTAAAGCTGACACTGGCAGGAAAGATACCCTTGCCATCCTTACCTTCACTCTCGCCGAATAGCTGCTTCCACCACTCGGCAAAATGTTGAAATGAAGGCTCATAGCTTATCAATAGCTCCGTTGTTTTTCCTTTCTGGTACAATATGTTTCTTATAACTGCATACTGATAGCAGGGATTAGTGGTTAGGTTATGATCACTATACAGCTCCATAGCCCTGTTAGCTCCTTTTAAAATTTCATCTATATTGATTCCACCTACAGCAATTGGCAATAAGCCTACAGATGTTAAAACAGAATACCTGCCACCTATATCATCAGGTACTACAAAAGTCTCGTAGCCTTCTTCATCCGCCAACTGCTTTAGAGCACCTTTAGCTTTATCAGTTGTCGCAATAATCCTCTCTTTTGCACCTTCCTTGCCATACTTCTTTTCTAGCAGCTCCCGAAAAATTCTAAAGGCTAGGGCTGGCTCCAAAGTAGTACCTGACTTTGAGACAACATTAATTACTAGCTCCTTGTCCTTTACCACTTCTAGCAAATGAGTAAGATAGGTAGCACTAATGTTGTTGCCGGCAAAATAAATAGCTGGTGTTTTCCTGTGGTCTTTGGCTAAATTATTATAAAAGCTATGATTCAATACCTCCAGGGCAGAGCGGGCTCCTAGATATGAGCCTCCTATCCCAATTACTATTAGTACCTCCGCTGTATCTTTGATCCGCTCAGCACATGCCTTTACCCGTTCTAACTCTTCTTTGTCATAGTTTTTAGGCCATTGGAGCCAGCCTGTATATTCTTGACCTGCTCCAGTAAAGCTATGTAATTTTTCATGAGCCGCTTTGGTATTTTGCTGCATTTGTAGCAGCTCATCCTCTGTAAAAAAATCTTTAGCTAAACTGTAATCTAACTTAATCCCACTATCCATTAGCTCCTCCTTTTAGATTTACTATATTTTACAATTCATTTACAATCTCTATTTTCCTGCCTATTAAATATTTTTTTGCTATTGGTTTTTTATATAGTCTTTGACGAACTTTTTACTATATGCATTAAACTAATAATATGTAAAAATATTTACATTATCTTAAACCAAAAAAAAATGCTCCCTATTCAGTAGCAGATTAATTTATCTGTCTACCTTTATTGGGGAGCATATTATCTATATCACATATACTTTCCATAAATTAAAATCTTTTTCTTTGAGCCGTATTAGGAATATTTAGCTCATCCCTGTATTTTGCAACGGTTCGCCGCGAGACCTTTATTCCTCTAGTTTTTAAATAATCGCTTATCTTTTGGTCGCTTAATGGAATAGTAGCGTCTTCCCCATGAACCAGCTCTTCTATCATTCTTTTGATGCTCTCAGAGGAGGTTTTCTCCCCTCCACTATTGCTCTCTAATCCACTGCTAAAAAAGAATTTAAGCTCAAACACTCCTTGGGGCGTTTGAATATACTTATTAGAAGTAGCTCTACTGACCGTAGATTCGTGCATACCGATAATATCTGCAATTCTTTTTAAGGTCATGGGCTTAAGATGCTTTACCCCGTAGTCGAGGAATTCCCGCTGTAGCTGAACGATAGTATCAGCCACTTTATATAAGGTCAGCCTGCGTTGCTCGATACTTCGAATAAGCCATACGGCAGAATTGAGCTTTGCCTCTACAAACTCTTTGGCATCAGCGTCAGTTCCATTTTTATTGAGCATAGTTTTGTATGCGTTGCTAATCTCCAGCCTGGGAGTAGTGGTGTCGTTAACCATTACCACGTAGTGGCCTTCCACCTTCTCCACTACTATATCTGGAGTAATATAACGGACATCATTACTACTAGTAAACTTTCGGCCAGGCTTTGGATCTAATGTCTTAATAATATCCGCTTGGGCCTGTAGCTCTAGCGGAGTAATCCCAAAAGAATTGGCCACCTTTGCCCATCGACCTGCCGCCAGATCCTCCAAGTGACAGGTAACAAGCTTTTCCAGCGTTGGTGTTTTCATGTTTTGATGCTCTAACTGCAGCAACAGGCATTCTTGAAGGTTCCTTGCACCTATTCCTGGCGGATCTAATGCTTGAACCTTTTTTAGCACTTGCTCTATTTTTTTTTCGGGCAATGAAAAATATTCCGCTGCCTCTGACAGCTTCATACATAAATAACCATGGTCATTAAGATTACCAATGAGAAACTCGCCAATTTTTTGATCTTGCTGGCTTTTTACCATTAAGGAAAATTGAAATAGCAGATGCTCCTGTAAGGTTGGGCTCTTAGTTAAAAAGTTTTCGTAAGAGAACTCTTCATTTACCTCTTTAACTCCTTTGCCTACATACCCTAAGTCCCGATCATTAAAATACTCCTGCCAATCAATATCAAATTTTTCCCCTTCCTGCTGTGCTTCCTTTTGCTCCAGCTTTTCTTCCCGTTCTTGATCATCATCCTTGATCTCCAGCAGTGGATTTTCTAACAGTTCCTGCTCTACATAATCTGCTAGCTCTAGGGCAGATAACTGTAACACAGTAATGGCTTGTCGCAGTTCGGGAGTCATAATTAACTTTTGAGTCTGTTCTAAGCTTAAGCCAAAGCCCATTTTCATGTGCGTTTCATCTCCCCTGGATAAGGTAAATGCAATTTCTGACGATTCTAACAAATCACTTTACCTACCTAATTCGACCTACCCCCCTTTTATTCCTGCTACTTATGCTACTATATCCTATGCAAATTAAGCCAGTTAATAACTAGCTAAATTTATCCCTTTTTGTCCTTTTTTCCAGATATATAAGCCTATTAAGGTAGACATAGAAATAGTGGTTAGCATTACTGCGGTCCAATGATCATAATTTGGCAGGTAGGGATGAAGCCCTACATAGTAATCCATAAAGTCATTTAGGTATAACCAGCCCCAGATAATCCCAGCCAGAAGCTTGCTAAAGGAAAGCACTCTAATTAAGATTAACCCTTCTACAGCCATCCCCAGGTGAGAGAGCCAAAGCATCACATCTATGAAATGCACTTCTCCGCCGGTAAGCCAATGGCCAGATAAAACAAGCATAGCCCAAAAGCCATACTTTATTACTCCCGTATAGGCTACCAATTGAAATAGAGGATGGACTTTGTGGAACAATAATAATAAAAGCAC
>JAWSUQ010000273.1:0-4515 GCA_033549265.1 Bacillota bacterium | reverse complement strand
AGTTCATGAGTAAGCTGCATGCTATCCCTCCTCAGAAATATATTTTCTATATTATCTTAAAATATCCTTTTGTAAATAAAATTAACCCCAGATGGGGTTAATTTTAAAATGGAGGGGTTTGATATTTAATTGCCTTAACTTTAAAGGGATTAATTAAAAAATAATGAGGGAATCCACGTGGTTAATATAGGGAACAGAATAACTAATAAAAGTGTTATAGTTAGCGGTATTAAATATGGAGCAGCAGCCTTTGTAACCCTGCCCACGGAGATATTAGCTACATCACTCATTACAAATAAGCAAATTCCAAATGGTGGTGTAATAATTCCAATTACTAAAGCTAAGATAAATACTACTCCAAAATGAATTAAATCAATACCCGCTTGATTTACTAATGGTAATATAATAGGAGTTACTAACAAAATAGCAGCTGTTGTATCTAAAAATGCGCCAACTGCTAACGCAATAATACTTATCACTATTAATAGTCCTATTTGACTAGTTGTAATAGACGTTACAACTGAAGCAATGAGTTGTGGAAGCCCACCTAATGTCAAGAGCCAGCTAAAGAAGCCTGCCACAGCAAAAATAAACATAAATACTCCTGTCATCTCTACAACGTCTTCTAGGGTTTCCCAGAATACCTTAAACGTCAACTCCCGGTACACTATTCCCAAGACGATGGCATAATCAATAGCTAGCACAGCAGCTTCTGTCGGGGTGACTACCCCTAATAATATACCGCCAAGAATAATTACAGGAGTCATTAATGGGAAAAAAGCCTTTATAAATGATAACCACACTTCTTTCGCCGGCACTTTAATAATTGGCCAGTTTCTGCCTTCTTCAGTAAACTTAGCTCGCCAGTATACTAAACCCATAATACTTACTCCACATAGTATCCCAGGAATAATACCAGCTAAAAATAGCCTGCCAATAGAAATTTCAGCAGTGGCACCTAGAATAACCATAACAACACTAGGAGGAATAATGGGGCCAATTACTGCCGAAGCTGCTGTTAGACCCGCTGCAAAGTCAGTACTGTATCCTGCTTTTTTCATCATTTTCATCTCAACCTGGCCTAAACCCCCAGTGTCTCCTACAGCTGTGCCTGACATAGATGCAAACAGCATACTAGCTAAAGCATTCGAATGAGCAATCCCTCCCGGAAATCGTCCCACTAATCCTATGGCAAAATCAAAAAGTCTATTTGTTACACCAGCACTATTCATCATTCGTCCTGAAAGCAAAAATGCTGGTAAGGCCAATAGCACAAAACTAAACAAAGATCCAGTCATTCTATGACTGATAATTTCAACCGGTGCCGCTGGATTTATTAGCAAATAACTTATAGATGCAATTCCAAGGGCAAATGCAATTGGAACTCCCAAAACCATAAAAGTTAAAAATAATACACCTAAAACTACTACTATTGTCAAATATACCGCCTCCCCTCATTGAAAGCTTGGACGGAGGAGGAAGAAATCATCCTCCATCTTTGCTAAAGTTACATTTCTGCACTTCTAGATGAATCTTGAAGTGCATCCGCTCCCCTTTCCACAAGGTCCATACTGCGATAAATATAGACCAAAACCATATAAATACCTGAAACTAAAGGAGCAAGATAATAAACGTTTTTTGGGATATCTAGAGTTACACTTTTATGATTTGCTGTAACCGCCTGCAGTTTTAATGCACCAAAAATCATAATTATTAGAAATACAAGAATAAGAATGTTTAGTATAAACTCTAGAACTACTGCAATTTTCGGGGGAAGCTTTTGGGACAATAGGTTTATTGCCACATGCCGGTTTCTAGCGGCAGCAACACCGGCACCTAAAAAGGCAATCCACACAAACAGAATAACTCCCAACTCCTCTGTCCAAACATATGGAGAATTAAATACATATCGACTAATAATCCCTAGGGTGATGGTAACTATTATTAATAGTAAACATATTGCTCCTAATTTAAGTTGAACTTGCAAGCCTACATCTAGTATCTTTTTTAATATTCCTTTAATTAGTTTCATGACCGTCCCCCTACGAATCTAAATACTATTGAAGCTTTTGTACATTCTCAAATAAACCTTTTTGCCATAGGCCTTCGTCTTCTAATTTATCAGCAGCGTTAAACATAATTTCTACAAATTCTTTAACATCCACTTCATGAATAGTTGCTCCTTCTGCTTCCATAGCTATTACAACCTCATCAAGCTTATCTTTAACCTGTTGCGTATACCATTCACCAGCCTCAGTAGCTGCCTCTAATAAAGCTCGCTGTTGATTTTCACTTAAGCTGTTAAATTTCTTATCATTTATTAAAACTGCTAGATTATCTCTAATATGGTTAGTCATAGTTATATTTGGAGCACCCTCATAAAATTTCATACTATATACTGCATCTAGTGGACCTTCTGCTGCTTCCACTACCCCTTGAGTAAGAGCCAGATATACTTCTCCCCAAGGAATTTGGGTTGGGTTAGCGCCTAACGCATTAACTGATTCTAAATAAGTTCTAATTTCAGGCACTCTCATTTTTAAACCTTGCATATCATTTACTGAAAGGATTGGTGTCTTACTTACCATTACCCTTGGAGCCCTTAAATAATTTTGAGCCAGGGTTTTGACTCCTCTTTCTTCAGCAAACTGGTTTTCAATAGATATCATTAGGTCACTATCAAGATAATTTTCAAAATGTTGCTCGCTAGAAAATGCAAAAAACAAACTATCTACTTGCTTGTCAGGTACAAACTGAGCCACAAAAGATGCTGCATCAATAAACATATCCTGAGAACCCATCATTACTGCTTCAATTTGGCTAATAGCATCACCTAACTGTGAAGCAGGATAAACTTGCAGTTCCAAACTTCCTCCACTTTTTTCTTTAACTAGTTCTGCCATTTTTTGCATTGACTTAGTTGCAGTATCTTCAGTTGACTGGATTCCTCCATAAGATAGGACAACTTTTTTCTCAGTATCTTCACTACCACTAGTACTATCACTACTATTTGTACATCCACTAATCACCAAAACACTTAATCCTAAAACAAGTGTTAACGCTAATAATTTAAATAATTTTTTCCTCATTCTTTAACCCTCCATTTTTTTATTTTTGACAGCATTATAGATGATAACAATATAGCCTGGTGTTACTCTTTTTAATCCCCCTCCTTCTTTTGCATACCTTTTATTTCATTTTATAAGCCATTGCTGCATCAACTATTGCTCTAACATTCTCTATTTTCGTATTTGGTGCTAGGCCTCCACCACCTGAAAGTAAGAAGCCTCCCCTAGTTGCCCCATCTTTTAAAGCCTCAGTTGCAAGGTCATAAATCACTTCAGGAGTTTTTTTCTGTACTACTTTAACAGGGTCTAAATTGCCCATTAGACATATTTTATCTCCTATTGCGCTTTTTATATCAGCAACAGGGTCTGCCCCAAAGTGGTAAACATTAAAACCTATTTCCGGGAGCTTATGATATACGTGGCTTGACTTTCCTTCATTATGCCAAAGTCTTATTCCTGCGTAATTGAATTCATGAAATATTCTAGTTAGATATGGTTTGAAAAACTCATCAAAGTGATTTGGTGAAAGTTGAGTGCTCACATGATCTACAACAAAAAGTCTATCGAGCTTACCATTACACTTCTCCTGAGCCTTGATCCAGGCAATTATTCCTTCCGTTACTACATCTAATAACTTGTGTACCAAAGTTGGATTCATAAAAAAGTCTATAAAAAACTTATCATATCCTCTTAACATAGCAGCAGTTTCTATCGGACCAATACTAAATGCGTGTCCTTCAAAATAACCATAATCTTTTTCAAGGAATGGTTTAGCATTTTTTCTTAAATATGACCATTCCTCTAAAACCTTTGGCATAAGTCCGTCTACTTGTGGATTTATTGGCTTCAGCTTTAGAATATCTTCAACATCATGCAGGCATCCATGAGCATATGGAGCATCATCATCCATCCAACGCAATTCTGCACCAAATGCTGAAGCTTCCACTACCACTCCAAAATCGGGATAAATACCTGGAAAAAGAATTGCCTCAGGAAAAACTTCTTGCAGCCTAGTTAATAAGTTAAGTTTTGTCTCAGAATTTAAATAGTAGTCCTTACATTTAACCCCCAGCATACTAGGCATCCAGGGAGCTACGTTCCAAAGTGCTATAGGTACTGGAAGAACTTCTTCATGATTTATTGCTTGTTTTAGTCTTTCTATTACATTCATTTCAAGCTAACCTCCCAAACTCACCATTTTTTATCAATTTCATAGCTTCTTCTGCTGCCTTAAATAGTTTTTTCTCCCACAGGTAGTTACATTGAGACAACTTTAGAGAGGCTGTCTCAATTGGAAAATTTACACTAACTCCGATGTTTTTATAGTTTGAATTTTCATTAACACTTTCTTCAAAAAAAGCTAATACTGGTATCTTATACCGATTTGCTAGTTTTGCAATTTCACCTGTGATACTACCGTTCAATGTACGGTCTGGCAGAGTGTTAC
>JAWSUQ010000272.1:0-4530 GCA_033549265.1 Bacillota bacterium | reverse complement strand
TATGTCGAGTGATGGACTTTGGTAAGCATAAGTATGAACAAAGCAAGCGTGAAAAAGAAGCTCGTAAGAACCAAAAAGTTATCAATGTAAAAGAAGTTAAGCTTCGACCAAACATCGAGGAAAACGACTTCCAGACTAAAGCTAGAAACGCTCGTCGCTTTTTAGAGGATGGCGATAAGGTAAAGGTCACTATCATGTTTAGGGGACGAGAAATTACACATGCCGAGCTTGGACAGAAGTTGTGTGAAAAAATGGCTATAGAACTGAAGGAAATTGCTGCTGTAGAAAAGGCAGCAAAAGTAGAAGGTCGAAATATGATAATGATATTAACACCTATTACTGGAAAATAACACAAGTTTTGGAAGGAGGCACTAATATGCCAAAAATGAAAACTCACCGCGGTGCAGCTAAGAGATTTAAGAAGACAGCAACTGGTAAAATTAAGCGCTCTAAAGCTTTTACTAGCCATATTCTTGAGAAAAAATCTCCTAAGAGAAAGCGAAATCTTCGTCAGGCTACAGTTGTTAGCGATGGCGATATGAAGCGCATTTCTAAGCTGTTACCATACTAGAATAGAAAGGGGTAAGACCAATGCCAAGAGTAAAAAGGGGTGTAACAACCCGTAAAAGACATAAAAAAATATTAAAGCTAGCTAAAGGATACAGAGGCTCAAAGTCTAAGTTATTTAGACCAGCAAACGAGCAGGTGTTAAAATCTTTAGCATATGCATATGCCCATAGAAAAGCTAAGAAAAGAGACTTCCGTAAGCTTTGGATTACTAGAATCAATGCAGCTGCTAGAATGAATGGACTTTCCTATAGCCGATTAATTAATGGGCTGAAGCTTGCAGGTATAGATATTAACCGTAAGATTTTAGCGGATCTTGCTGTTAATGACTTTGAAGGCTTTAGCAAGCTGGCTAGTGTAGCAAAAGAAAAGCTAAACGTATAAATATAAATAGGACTAAGAGAGGTGATATAAAAATGTATCATCTCTTTTTCTTTAGCCAGACTAGATTAAGAAGATCACAACTAATATAAAGTAAAACTTTTTAATTGTGGTCAAGAAATGATATACTACCTAATAAAGTGAATTAAGAAATAATAAAGATAATGAGCTGTTCGGGGTGAAGTAATGAAGTGGAATCGCAAGCCGGAATTAAATCCAGTTCAAATTTTAGTAATTGGCTATCTAATAATGATAACAATAGGTACTTTTTTACTTAGTTTGCCTATAAGCCAAAAAGCGGGCCAAGCTATTAGTACCATTGATGCCTTGTTTACTGCAACCTCCGCCACTGCTATTACAGGACTAGTAGTGGTAAATACCGGTGAAACCTTTAGTACCTTTGGACAAGTTGTGATTATGATTTTGTTTCAAATTGGTGCCATCGGCTTTATGACGTTAACTACTGTTTATGCCCTTATATTAGGCAAAAATATTTCATTTAAAGATAGATTAGTGCTGCAATCATCCTTAAACCAGTTAAGCTACGCAGGCATAGTTAGATTGACATTAATAGTAATTGCCGTTACCTTTTTAATGGAAGCTGTAGCCGCCTTAATTCTTTTTCTCCATTGGCTGCCTGAGATGGGAGCAGGACAAGCCCTTTATTATGGTATCTTCCATGCTATTTCTGGCTTTGCCAATGCTGGCTTTGATCTTTTCCCCAATAGCCTGCACCAATTTACCGGCGATATAGTTGTCAATGCCACCATTATTACCCTTTTTGTCATGGGAGGCCTAGGTTTTACTGTGCTGGTAGATTTGTATATAAAGAAAGGTAAGTTTAAGAGACTTTCTTTACATAGCAAGCTGATGCTCTATCTTTCAGCTATATTAGGCTTAACAGGGATTATATCTGTATTTATATTGGAATACCACAACCCTGCTACCATGGCTGGATTCACTATGAAGGAAAGAATATTGGCCAGTATTTTTCAAGGGTTGACACCTCGCTCTGCAGGCTTTAGTACTATTGACATTGGCCAAATGCACCCCGTTAGTATTATGATAACAAAAGTGTTAATGTTTATTGGGGGAGGTCCTGGCAGTAATGCTGGAGGTATTAAGCTTACTACATTTGGAATTTTATTAATTGTAGTATATACTATGATGAGGGGGCGGGAAGATTTTAACGTCTTTAGTCGTAGACTCCCACAGCACTTGGTTAATAAGTCTTTAGCTATTTCAATTATTGGTATTGGAGCTGTATTTTTGATAAGCACAATTTTACTATTTACTGAGGGGGCTCCTTTTGATGTTGTAGTATTTGAGGTGATCTCAGCCTTTGCTACAGTAGGCTTATCCGCAGGGCTAACGCCTGATTTGTCCCCGACGGGAAAAATAATTATCACTATTACTATGTTTATAGGAAGATTAGGGCCCCTTTCCTTAGCCTTTGCTCTATCTACCCGCAAGCGAAAGTCAGGCATAAAGTATATCGAAGAAGATGTAGTTATTGGCTAGGAGAATAGCGTTTAATGCTTTAGTCTATATATTGGTTCGGAAATAGGAGGAATGATACTTAATGAAGCAGTACGCAGTAATCGGTTTAGGAAGGTTCGGTAGAAGCATGGTTCAAACTTTACGAGAAATGGGCTGCGATGTATTAGGTATCGATAGCAATGAGGACCGGGTAGAGGCAGTGGTGGATATAGCCACTCATGCAGTTCAGGCTGATACGACGGATGAGGAAACCTTAAAAGAGCTGGGTATTAGAAATTTTGATATTGTTATAGTAGCAATTGGCAAAGATATTAAAGCTAGTATTTTAACAACAGTTCTAGTTAAAGAGCTGGGGGTGAAGCTGGTTATTGCTAAAGCCCTAAGTGACTTGCACGGAAAGGTCTTGGAGCGAGTGGGGGCTGACCGAGTTGTGTACCCAGAGCGTGAAATGGCGATACGAGTCGCCCACAACATTGAATCAGGGAATGTATTAGACTACATAGAGCTTTCGCGAGACCATAGTATAGTGGAGGTAAAAGCAAAGCCAGAATACTATGAAAAAACTTTAGCTAAGCTAGATTTTCGGGCAAGGTATGGGATTAGTATTATGGCCATAAAAAGAGAGAATGGGGATATTATAGTAGGTCCTGGCGGAGAGACAGTGATTATGAGTAAGGATATAATTGTAGCCATGGGGACTAAAGACAAGCTTAGAATGATAGAATAGTTATATAATTTTTAAAAAAGGTTGAGGTCTAATAATGTCAAAAATTCAATCAAGCTCTAACAACTTAATAAAGACAGCTCGCAAGCTAAAGCAGCGAAAATATCGGGATGAGCAAGGCAAATATATAATTGAAGGAATTCACTTGCTTCAGGAAATTATTAAATGGACCAGTGATTTAGAGCAGGTTATTGTAACAGAGGAGTTTTTACAGCAAGGTAAGGACATAGAGGAAAGTGCTGTGCTGATCAATAGTTTTGAAACTAATAAAATACCAATGGCGGTAGTGGAGAAAAAGTTATTTTTAGAGCTGTGTGAGACAGATACGCCCCAGGGCATCATTGGCATTGCCAGAAAGCAGCCAAATGACACATCTGGTTTTGAGATGGATGTTCCTAAAGTGATTCTAATATTAAACAACATCCAAGATCCAGGAAACCTAGGCACTTTAATCAGAACTGCTGATGCAGCAGGTATAACAAACCTTATTCTTACCAAGGGTACAGTAGATCCCTATAACGGCAAGGTTCTTAGGTCTGCCATGGGTTCTCATTTTCACTTGAAAATTCAGGTAGTGGAAAATGAGATGGAGTTAATAGCTCAGCTTAAGGCAGATAAAGTGCAAATTGCTGTAGCTCACATGGGGGCAGCAGTTAGTCTTTATGATGCCAACCTAACAGCTTATCCTTTGGCGCTGGTTTTAGGAAATGAGGCCAATGGTCCAACTGCTAATTGGCTTGGTGCAGCAGACTATTTTATCAAAATACCTATCCTGGGGAAAGCGGAATCATTAAACGTTTCAATAGCAGGAGCAGTAATACTTTACGAAATAGTAAGACAAAATGGTTTGACCAGCTAAAACCCCTATGATATAATACAGACAGGATTTGCAGAAACATATCGGAAGGGTAGTGATGCAATGTTTTTTCAAGCAGAATTCTTTTGGCAGCTATTTGTATCTACCGGATCCATTAAAGCTTACATGATGTATCGCAAGTATTCAATACAGTAAATAGAAAATAGTTAATGCAAGGAATGGGATAGTAGGCTTATCTAGATGTGTAACAGGGAATAGGTGTTATTAACTGGAAGCACCTTACACAGCAGTAGGTTGAAGTTCACCCAGGAGCAACAAGTTGAACTGAAGTAGGCTTGTCGGGCGCTCAGCCGATATTTGAGCAAATGAGTGAGCTAGGAGGCTTTGATGCTTTTTAGTTAACCAAGGTGGTACCGCGAAGTAACCTTTCGTCCTTGAGGATGGGAGGTTTATTTTTTTTATTAAGTTAGGAGGAAAAAGTATGAAACAACAGCTGATGGAAATTAAAGATAAAGCTCAAAGTGAGCTGACCAGTATAATT
>JAWSUQ010000271.1:0-4533 GCA_033549265.1 Bacillota bacterium | reverse complement strand
CAACTGATGGAGTTAGCGGCTCAGCTAGGCTCTGATATGCCTTTTTGTGTATTAGGTGGAACTGCTCTAGCAACTGGTAAGGGAGAAATATTAGAGCCATTAAATAATAAAGTGAACTTGCCCCTAATATTGATTAAGCCGAACTTTGGTGCTTCTACTAAAATGGTATACCAATCTTTAAGGGTTAATCATATCAAAAGTCATCCAGCTACTGCTAAAATGATAGCAGCTCTGGCTGAAGGCAATCGCCAACAGGTAATAGAGCTTCTAGGAAATGTGTTGGAGGAAGTAACGCTTGAGCTCTATCCAGAGCTGGCGGAAATAAAAAGCCAATTGAGAAAGTTAGGTATTGCTTCTTTGATGAGTGGCAGTGGGACAACCATTTTTGGCGTATTGCCTGATCTTTACTGTCAACAGGCAGTAGCTGCTAAAGAACTTTTTGCAGAAAAAAATCAATATCAAGTATTTTTGACTACAACTATTTAAATTTTTCCAATAAAGGTATATAATTAGGGGATAATATAAGTGAAAATTTGAATTATCTGATGACGGACAAGAATTATGAGAGGTGGAGTGGTTGTATTGGAAAAGAAAATGATACCGGTAAAGCTAGATAACTATAAGCCCTTAAGGGAGCTAGTATTTGAGTCGTTGCGGGAAGCTATTATAAATGCAACCTTAAAGCCTGGGGAGCGTTTAATGGAAGTGCAGCTGGCAGAAGATATGGGTGTTAGTCGTACACCAGTCAGGGAAGCAATAAGAAAGCTAGAGCTAGAAGGCTTTGTTGTGATGGTTCCGAGGAAAGGGGCTTATGTAGCTGGCATTTCCTTAAAAGATATAGCCGATGTCTATGAAATAAGAGCAGCTCTAGAGGCTTTGGCGTCAGGCTTGGCGGCGGAAAGAATTACTGAAGAGGAATTAGAGGATTTGGAAAGACACCTAGTAAAGGTAAATGAGTATACAGAAGCTCAAAATTTACATTCTTTAGTAGAGATAGATACTAGCTTTCATGATATTTTGTACAAGGCCAGCAGGAATGAAAGGCTAGTCCAAATAATCAGTAATTTAAGAGAGCAGATTATGAGATTTAGAACTACCTCCTTAGCGGTGCCTGGTAGAATGAAGGAAGCATTATTAGAGCATAAGGAGCTAGTGGAGGCTATATCGGAACGAAATATTGCTAAGGCTCAAGAGCTGGCTCAACGGCATGTGGAAAATGCTGAAAACATTATGTTAGATTCCTTGCAGAAGCAATTTGGGGAAGGGAAGCTAAAATAGTGTGAAAATAGCACTGGTGAGACAGTGGAGAACAGGTGAGGGAATTAGATGGATGCGTTAATTTTGGCGGGGAGTATTAATAATGGCAAGCTAAGGGTCTGTAGCGACGTAGAAAATGAGGCTTTAATACCCATCGGCAAAAAAACTATGATTGAATACGTAGTAGATGCCATAATACAATCTCCTTATATCAAAAAAATAGTAGTAGTTGGGCCGCCGGAAAAGATGAAGCCCTTATTTCCTAATGCTAAAAATCTTCAGTTTGTCCCAGGTGGAGATACGGTTATTAAAGGTGTTATTAATGGTCTAAAGGAAATAAACAGTAACGATAAACTGCTAATTGTTACCTCTGACATACCTTTAATAACGGGGGCGGTTATAGATAGTTTTATTCAGGAGTGCCTAAAGCACGAGGAAAAGGAGTTGTTTTATCCAATTGTACCTAGAGAGGTTAACGACCGAAAATTTCCTGGAGTAAAGCGAACCTATGTAAAACTAAAAGATGGAATATATACGGGAGGTAATATATTCTTGGTAGATCCCTTAATTATCCCCAAGTGCGCTGCTAAAGCCGAAGAAATTGTGGCCTTGCGCAAAAGCCCGTTTGCTTTGGCAAAGCTACTAGGTTTTAGTTTTATAGTAAAGTTCGTATTAAAAGTACTTTCTATTAGTGAGGCCGAGAAACAAGTATCTAGGCTCTTAGGAGTCAATGGGAAAGCGATCATATCTCATGAACCGGAGATTGGGGTAGACGTAGATAAGCCTAGTGATTTAGAAGTAGTGACAAGTGCCCTGCTAAAGGAGAAAAGATAATGGAAAAATTTAAAAGGGGTGAAAGAATAGCCCTAATTACAAAGGCTTTAATTGAACAGCCAAATAGACAAATATCCTTAAGTTATTTCTGTGATAGATTTGACGCTGCTAAGTCTACTATAAGCGAAGACTTGGCAATTATAAAAGAAGCTTTGCAGCGAGAAAAACTAGGTACCCTACATACTATCGCTGGTGCCGCCGGGGGAATAAAGTACACTCCCGCAGTAAACCTGCAGGAAGCAGAAGCCTTATTAGAGCATTGGTGCCAACGGCTTGCTGATCCCAAGCGCATTATTCCTGGTGGTTTTTTATATATGGCAGATGTGATTTTTGATTCTTTTGTGGTGAGTAAAGTGGGAGAGCTGTTTGCCCAGTATTTTAGTCATTTGGAGATAGACTGTGTAATTACCATTGAGACAAAAGGAATTCCATTGGCTACAATGACTGCTAAAACACTAGGAGTCCCTTTGGTAATCATTAGAGACAACAGCAAAGTGACTGAGGGATCCTCAGTTAGTATCAATTATGTTTCAGGCTCTAGCAGACGTATTAGCACCATGTCTTTATCTAGGAGAGCGTTGCCTAATGGAGCTAAGGTGTTGATAATAGATGACTTTATGAAGGCTGGTGGTACTGCTAAAGGAATCCACGAGTTAATGGAGGAATTTGACGCAAATGTAGTAGGTATGGGAGTGTTTGTAGCTACTTCAGAGCCAAAACAAAAGCTGGTACAAAATTATTTATCAATTTTAGAATTAACTGTTTTAGATGAAGAAAAAGACGTCATTAAGCTAAAACCTGCCCTTTTTCAGTAAATTTTGCATTTTTTTCAAAAAATAGGTATAAAATATATCATTTTTGGAAATTTTCCCTAACGTAAGGAAGGAATTTCTTAGAAATTGGAGAATACTAACATACATTAAACATAACAGGTTTTTGATTTGTACAAAGGGGCAGGAAGGGTGGTGATGCATAATGAACATTACAGACGTGCGCATTAGAAAGGTGAACATGGATGGGAAAATGAAGGCAATTGTATCGGTTACTTTTGATGATGCATTTGTGATCCATGACGTGAAGGTAGTAGAGGGACAGAACGGCTTATTTGTAGCGATGCCAAGTCGCAAAACGCCTGAGGGTGAATATAGAGATATAGCTCATCCAATTTCCACCAATGCAAGATCAGTTATTCAGGATGCAGTATTAAAGGCTTACGAGCAAGCTATATCAGCCTAATGCTGGTAGCTTATAGAGAGGAATTAAATAAGTAAAATAAATAAAGAGGTTTTTCTTTGGGAGCGATTAGCTCCTTTTATTTTTGCATATATTTAGGTAAACTAGAACTAAGATAATAATAGCAAAGCGAGGGATTTAATGAAAAAGGCCATTATTTTAGCAGCAGGAAAAGGAACTAGGATGAAATCAAAGCTGGCAAAGGTTTTGCAGCCTATTAATGGCAAAGCTATGATTTCATATGTAATAGAGGGACTGCAGAATGCTGACATTAGTGAACCGGTTATTGTAGTGGGCCATCAGCATGATGACATAGAAAAATATTTAGGGGATGGCTATAAATATGCCATGCAGGCTGAACAGCTGGGGACAGGTCATGCAGTGATGATGGCCAAGGAAGCTCTAAATATCAATGCCGAAGGACTATTGCTAGTAGTTTGTGGAGACACCCCTCTCATAACAAGTAGCACCTTCAAAAATTTAATAAAATATCATGAGGAAGCAAATGCAGCTGCCACTATCCTAACCTGTCATTTTGATGACCCAACCGGCTATGGACGAATTGTCCGAGACACTGCAAATCAAGTAGTAGCTATAGTAGAAGAAAAAGATGCAGATAATCAGATTAAGGAAATTACTGAGATTAATACAGGTACATACTGCTTTTCCAACAAGCTGCTATGGGAAAGCCTAAATAGCATTAAACCCAACAATGCTCAAGGAGAGTATTATCTGACAGATGTGATAAAAGCATTAGTAGATAAAAATCATAAGGTTGAGGCGTTAGTGATTGAGGATAGAACTGAAACTATGGGGATTAATAATAAGGTACAGCTGGCAGAGGCTAATATGGTCTTAAGGCATAGAAAATTGGTGGAGCTAATGGAAGCAGGGGTAACAATAATTGACCCTAATACAACCTTTATAGAAGATCAGGTTAAAATAGGCAGCGATACCGTCATATATCCATTTAGTATAATTAAAGGCAGTACTATAATTGGAGAAGATTGTTTTATCGGACCAAATGCTAAAATAGATTCAACAATTATTGGGAATAATGTAACTGTTGACCAATCCACCCTGGTTAGCAGTCAGATTGGTAATGACTGTGTGATTGGCCCCTATGCTTATTTGCGACCCGACACAGTGCTTTGTGATCAGGTTAAAATTGGCGATTTTGTGGAAATTAAAAAATCTACCATTGGTACT
>JAWSUQ010000270.1:0-4548 GCA_033549265.1 Bacillota bacterium | reverse complement strand
AGCTTCTCACTATCCACTAGTTTTTTTTGATTAGGCTCAATATTTATTTCCTCTTTATCAACCTTTTGCTTACTAGTATCTATTTGGTTTACATGTGGTCTAGAAAAAGGTTCTGGACCAACTTTATTAAAATTAGTTTCTGATGAAGATGGTATCTTCATTTTGATATGCCCCCTCAAAAAAGTTATAGGCCGTTTGAAAAGCTTCTTAGTATTTTTATCGGTAATTACAGCTAAAAGTTTATAGTTTTTATGAAACTTTTATAAATTCATTTAACCTGTTTAAAAAATAAAAGCTGTAGCATCAATGCTCAGCTTATTTATAGAAATCTATGATTAGTCCAATGTTAGTTTGTTTTGCTCTCTCTGCAATCTCAACAGCTACATCAGGAGGAATAGAAGCTACTTCATTTCCCGAGTTCTTCATAATTATGTTTATTCTACTGACACCCGTAGACTCGTCTAATTGGTAGTTTACAGCATAGTCAGTATTTTCAACAAGCCTTTGAAAACTCTCGTATACCTTATCTATTGATTGCTTAACTACTTTTTTAGCACTGTCATTAGCTAGATTGTATTCTCGTTCCAATTGCTGTTGCCTGGGAATCTTGAAGTTGTCATAGTTGTGCTGAGGCGGACTTACAATCGGGCGCATGATTTGATTACTAGCTTGCGTATTCATACCCCACCTCCTAGAAAATAATTCCTCTATGCTTATTTTAAATATTTGCAAATAAATTGTCTACAATAAAATCGACAAATTAATGCAATTTTCTATTTGATTTATAGCTGTTAGTATATATATCGATATTGTACAAAAATAGTTTATAGCTATTAACAAAAATCTAAAAGGACCAGAGAAGAATATCTCTCTGATCCTTTGGAATAGGCTAAAAATTATCCAAGAAGCTGTAATACTGATTGCGGTGCTTGGTTAGCTTGAGCCAGCATAGCTGTTGCTGCTTGCTGTAAGATGTTGTTCTTAGTAAACTGCATCATTTCTGCAGCCATGTCTACGTCGCGGATACGAGATTCTGCTGCTTGTAAATTTTCTGAAGAGGTTCCTAAATTGCTGATAGTGTGTTCTAATCGATTCTGGAAAGCACCTAGCTTAGATCGTTCTGAGGACACTGCATTAATCGCATCTTGAATTACACTGCTTGCTGCTGAAGCTTTGTCAGCTGTTGAAACATCAAGAGAAAACTCTACATTGGTATTATTTGTACCATTTGTTACGTTTTCAGTAGCAACAAAAGATGCAACAGCACCGTCCGAAGCTGTGATTGTAGCATTACTTGTATCTCCCGTGATGTTTAAAGCCTGCGCACGCATATCGGTAATACTAAGTGACATTGACTGGGCATTATTCGCACCAATTTGGAACTTAAGTTCAGTAGCCTGTTGGTTAACACCATCCGTTGTTGTATTGGTTCCATCTAGCCCTAATTCTGCAAGACCATTGTTATCAGCTACAGCTGAAACAGAAATTGTTGAAGTAGCACCTGTGGAACCACTTTCGACCACTAGTTTGCTATCTTGAACAGAGACTGTGACATCATCTGCACTCGAGGCAGTATTGATCGCACTTGCTACGGCAGAAGCTAGTACATTCAAATCACTATAAACACCATCTTGTAATGTTGCTGTTACAGCACCTGCTCCATCTACATTAACCGTGAATTGATTGTTAGCATTTTCACCATCTACATAGGCTTCCGTTCCATTAAATCCCAGATCAGAAGCTGCACTACCAGCAATGTTTGCAATTGTAGAGCTAGCTCCGGTATCATTACTCGTAATCACAATCTTACCACTACCGTCGTTAGAAGCTGTAGCGGCGTGACTACCAGCTGCTAATTGGGTATTTATTTGGGTAATCAACGCGTCAGCATCGGCATAGGTATTATCGGCTAACGTAATCGATACAGCTGATCCGTCAAGATCAAATGTAAGGGTATTGTTCGCAGCCGTAGTTTCTGATTCAATTGTTGTAATGCTAGCCAAAGTTTCAACGCCGCCTGCTGCATCATAAAATACTGAGCCAGCCATATTACCACCATCGATGGATACGTTTTCACCATCAGTTACCGCTGTTAAGGTAATAAGACCACCATCTTGAGCATCTTGACCATCAGTTGAGGCAAACGTTCCAACTTGAGCAGTCATGTTTCCACCTAGAATTTCAACCTTTGAATCTGCACCTGTTGACCCCGAGGTAATCAAAAGTCCACCACTTGTGCCATCAATAGATACTACTACATCAACAGCAATTCCTGTTGCAGCATTAATTGCAGTTTGCAAATCAGTAGCAAATGTAGCTGCATCTCCAGTATAGTCATTAGCTGCTAGAGCAACAGTAACTTCCTCTCCGTCAACAGTAAGAGTTAATTCGTTACTTGTAGCTGCAAGATCAAAACCTGCTGAAATATCAGTAGAACCAATTGCGCTTCCTGCCGTCGCATCAATAGCACCTGCAATCGAACCATCATCGCCAACGGTTACTATATTGGCACCAAACGCACCATCTAAAGCTGCTTGTAAATCTGTCTTAAATTGCTCAAAACCAGCACCTGTAGCATCTGTATAATTATTCACAGCCATTGAGATTGTTTTGGTCACACTGCCTACAGTTACAGTTAATTCGTTATTTGAGGCATCCATATTAAATCCGTCAGTAATATTTACCGTGCCAGTGACACTGCCCGCAGTTTGAGAGCCTGATTGGATTTCAACAGGAGCAGAAATAGCTGTATCAGCTGTTACATTTCCTGCAGTTGCAGTACTTGTTATGGTAATCGGCCCTGAAATGGTATTGCCTGCAGTTAATTTACCAGCTGTTGCAGCAGTGTATTCAAGACTGCTGTCTAATAATTTCATGGTGTTAAATTCTGTTGTAGAGCCAATTCTGTTAATTTCAGAGGACAATTGGTTCATTTCCTTCTGAATTTCGGTACGGTCAACTGTCACATTTGTATCGTTTGATGCCTGAACTGCTAACTCTCTCATTCTCTGAAGAATAGATTGAGTTTCCTGCAGGGCACCTTCTGCTGTCTGAATCAAAGAAATAGAATCTTGGGCATTTCTCTGAGCCTGATTTAAACCTCGAATCTGTGCTCGCATTTTCTCACTGATCGCAAGACCAGCTGCATCGTCACCGGCTCTATTGATTCTAAGGCCTGATGATAATTTTTCTAACGACTTGGCTCCATTGGCCTGGTTTGCCCCCAACTGACGATGGGTATTCATTGCCATAATGTTGTTATTAATACGCATAATTTATTCCTCCTTGGATTTTGTTTTTTTGCGAACTTCCTTTTTCGCAAATCCTTCTTCTAAGCCTATGGCCACTTGGCTTATTTTTGTGCTATATAGATTAAAGGGACCAGTAACTGCTTATCTGTATATTCAGCGTCCTGCTAAATACAGATAAACCTACTCGTCCCTGAAATCGCTTTTATAAGATTTTATGATTTTCTAGTTAGCTTCACTTGTCTGTTCAGCAAGCTTCCTCGCCTCATAGACTTCACCCCTAACTATATTGATATTTTTAGGGGCATCAATGGCTAACCGCAAATCTCCATTTTCACTTTTTACAACCTTAACCATAATTTTATCTGCTATCATTACGTACTCACCAGGCTTTCTTCCTAAAACCAACATGTTCATTCCTCCTATACTTTTGTTTTTATCAAAACAAAAAAACGACCCGTTCAAGCCCACTCTTTTGCATCCTGCAAAGAAGTTGCGCTTATACGAATCGTCCTTGGAAATTCAATCAGAAAATATTTAATTTTTAACTGTTACTTATATTATCGTTGTATTTTTAAAAAACTTAATACTTATTTTATTAATTTTATTAAATTTTTTTATCTACTATAATTCCCACCATAGACCAAATATTGGCCACTAAATCAAGGTACTGTTCCGGTGGTATTTCTTTAAGTACTTCTTCATTTTTTCTGTCCATGATCCTGACAAAGGTGCGATTAGTATCCTGATGAATGTTAAACTGGAGACCATGGTCAAATAATGACAGCTTTTTATTAGCTTCCCCTAGCACTTCAAAAAGGAGCTTATCGTTTACATGACTTTCTTTGTCACTTTTTTCTAATCTGTCATTTAAAGAAACAGTGTCCGACACATTATTATCGCTAACCTTAACTTGTTCTATATTAATAGGGTTAGCTTGTTCCAATTCTTCCAAAGGTTTTTTCAATGTCAGTAGACTAGTAGAATTTACTTGGCGGGTAGCGTTAAGCTTAAGGTTGCTGACTTCCATTAAGCTTCCACCTTCTTATGGCACATTTTGCTTTCCGCTTCATATAACTCTCCTCGAATAATTTTGACTTCTTCCGGAGCATTTATGGCAAGCCTTAAATCTCCATTATTGCTCTTGATAACTTTTACAATTATTTGGTCATCTATCACAATATACTCCCCCGGTTTTCTCCCCAATACCAACATCCCCATTTCCTCCATTATCAAAACACCTTCGCCTCCTTGCAAAGAAGTTTTTATTTATTCAATCATCCATGATTGTTTTTTGAAT
>JAWSUQ010000269.1:0-4572 GCA_033549265.1 Bacillota bacterium | reverse complement strand
CAAAACAGTTTGTAACTTCATCATCAATATTTTTGCCAAACTTGGCTACATCAGGACGGAATCAGCCGCCTCCACCGCCACCCTTTTGATTGTTCCACTTACATTCTTTTAATTTGCATTTGCTGCTCAAAGATTTCACCTCCTCTTTGTTTTTATTTTGTCCTGTCAATTTTAACTTATGTATTGTCTATTATTCCATTTATGATAAAAATAATACAGTTTACTGATTTGTTGGGATGGCTAAAATAAAAACACCGAATTAAATTAAATATTTTTATTATCAATTTCTAATTACTTCATATAATATATAGCAAGAAAAGGGGTGGTAAAATTGGCAGAAGTAGTGACGTTTGGTACTTCTGAAGAGTTAAGTCAGTTAAGGGATAAAATTTATTATAAAACCTCTCAAGTTCAGGAATTTCATGTTAATCTACAGTTAGCATCAAAAGGAAAGCTAACTGTACTAGAGTGTGATTTGCCTAGAACTAGTGATGACTACGAGAGGAATTTTTATTCTAAAAGACATTTAGTAAACGCTATTAGCGAGTTGATTCTAACCTATTGGGAAGGCAAATTAATAAATGACATTATAAAAGAAAACTTCTATTTCTTTAAACCGGAAGAAAAAGAAAAAATCATTTCAAGAAGCAAGGAAATTATTCAAACAGGGCATCCGACAAAATACAAAACCTTAGTTTATGAAATTAATCGCAAAACAAAAATTATAAATAAATTATCCGAGTATTTAGAGTTAAACAAAGAACTAAATATAGAGGGATTTGTCAAGTTTAGACTAAAAGATTATGTAAAAGAGCTTAATGAAGCTGTTAATTATGCGGTCGATGAATATATGATGGAAAAAGAATATAAAGAATTCATTAGGTTGCTGAGATATTTTGTTGAAATTCAAGAGCCTAGGTTAAATCAGGTGCATGTAGTTGTTAAAGGCGCTGCTAAATTTAAGCTTTTTGATGACAAGCAAGAGGAAATAAGTAATGAATACCTAGATGATTTTTTTAGCGATCTCATTGACACAGATATTAATTATGAAGACTTGCTTATAAGCGCGTTGATTACTATTGCGCCAAAGCAGTTAACTATTCATATGCCTAACCAAGATGAGGATGGGGACACTATTAAGACAATTAGGCAAATTTTTTCAGACCGGCTGACAAATTGTGATGGGTGCCATTGGTGTAATCAGTTGCCATAGGGAAAAAAATTTGATATAGTTTTAAAAAAAGAAAGCTGGTTTCAATAATGTTAATATTAATCCCTATATTAGGAGCTGCAATTGGTTACCTAACAAATAAATTAGCAATTTGGCTCATTTTTAGGCCTTATGAACCGATTACCTTACCACTTACCAAGTATAAGCTACAAGGGCTACTGCCAAAGAGAAAAAATAAAATTGCTCAGGATATGGGACTGCTAGTTGAAAAAGACCTTTTGCCCATTGAAGACATAATGGCTTCCTTTCAACAGCCAGATACCCAACGTAGGATAACTGAAGGGCTAGCCATTGCTATCTATCAGCACTTATCTGAAAGAATTCCCCTAGCCTTGCCGTTAGGCATTAGGAATCTAGTTTTTCAACAGATTCAGGATGTGGTGAGAAGAGAGGCTCCAGCCTTTTTTGATAAGCTGATGAAGTCATATACCAACAATATAGCGGAGCATATTTCTCTTAGCACTTTAGTGAGAGAAAAAATTGAAGGATTTGAAATTAAAGAGCTTGAGAGACTGCTAATGAGAATAGTCTCTCAAGAGCTAAAGCATATTGAGATTTTGGGAGGCGTTATCGGATTTTTTATAGGTATTGTTCAAGTCATTATCGTTAGCTTGTTATAGTTATGTGGAAATATTTAAAGTATACTTAGACTTGACAAATTCCTACAGTAATCTTATAATTTTTTATAATATAATACAAAAATGGATGCGATGATTAGAACACATATATAAGCAATAGCTAGCAGAGAAAGGATATCTTGGCTGAAAATATCCTTTAGCAAAAACTTATATATACCAGCTAAGAGCATTTTGACCACTTACTGATATAGTAAGAAAGTCAAACGGTTTCCCACCGATATAGGGAATAGAGTTGGGAAGATTTTATCTTCTACAGCAGGGTGGAACCGCGGGAATTAACCTCTCGTCCTTGTATGGACGGTGAGGTTTTTTATTTTTCTTTTTAATATAGAAAGAGAGGGATTAAAATGAGCGATAAAATAATTATTAGCTTAAAAGATGGCTCCCAAAGAGAATATCCGATAGCTACTACAGGATATCAAATTGCTGAAGATATTAGTAGAAGGCTGGCTAAAGATGCTATTGCAGTTAAATTAGATGACAAAGTTGTGGATTTGCACCTGCCGTTAAGCAAAGGGGGGCAAATGGAAATTCTAACATTTGACTCCGAGGAAGGACAAGAGATTTTCCGTCATAGCAGTTCCCACATCCTAGCCCAGGCTGTGCAGAACCTTTTTCCAGGAACAAAGCTAGGAATCGGACCAGCTATTCAAAGTGGTTTTTATTATGACTTTGATCTAGAGCACAAGTTTACCCCAGAAGACCTAGAAAAAATTGAAAAGGAAATGGAACGGATTGTTAAGGAAGATATTTCCTACGAAAGAAAAGAAATGGATCGTCAGGAGGCTATTGAGTTTTTTAAGTGTCGTGGTGAAGAGTACAAGGTAGAGCTAATTCAGGATCTACCTGAGGATACTGTAATTAGCTTATATAATCAGGGGGAATTTATTGATTTATGCGCTGGACCCCATGTCCCATCAACTGGTAGTATTAAGGCAGTAAAGCTTACCAGCATTGCGGGAGCCTATTGGCGTGGTAGCGAAAACAATAAGATGCTTCAGCGAATTTATGGTATTTCTTTTCCAAAGAAGCAAGCATTAGAGGACTATTTATTTAAGCTAGAAGAGGCTAAAAAAAGAGATCATCGCAAGCTAGGGGCACAGTTGGAGCTATACTCCATCATGGATGAAGGGCCTGGTTTTCCTTTCTTTTTCCCAAAGGGTATGATTTTGAGAAATCAGCTGGAAAATTTCTGGCGTGAGGAGCATAATAAAGCGGGCTATCAAGAAATTAAAACACCAATTATTTTAAATCAATCCTTATGGGAAACCTCTGGCCATTGGGAGCATTATCGCAATAACATGTATGTTACTGAAATAGATGATCAGGATTTTGCTGTTAAACCAATGAATTGTCCTGGTGGAATGCTGGTTTACGGTTCGAAAATGCACAGCTACCGTGATCTGCCTGTTCGGATGGGGGAGTTGGGATTAGTTCATCGCCATGAGCTTTCAGGCGCGCTCCACGGTTTGATGAGAGTAAGGTGCTTTACTCAAGATGATGCTCATATCTTTATGTTACCGTCACAAATCAAGGACGAAATAGTAGGAGTGATAGAATTAGTTGATAAGTTTTACAAGCTCTTTGGTTTTAGCTATCATGTAGAGCTATCAACGAAGCCAGAAAAGGCAATGGGTTCTGATGAAATATGGGACAAGGCTACTGAGGCTTTAAGGGAAGCATTGGAGCAAAAGGGTATGGATTACATTGTGAATGAAGGGGATGGAGCCTTTTATGGACCAAAGATTGATTTCCACTTAAGGGACTGCTTAGATAGAACATGGCAGTGTGGTACTATCCAGTTAGACTTCTTGATGCCAGATAAATTTAACTTGAGCTATATTGGAGAGGATGGCCAAAAGCACCGACCTGTAATGATTCACCGGGTAGTTTTTGGCAGTATAGAAAGATTTATTGGCATTTTGACAGAGCATTATGCAGGAGCTTTTCCAGCTTGGCTTGCTCCAGTTCAGGTAAAAGTACTGCCTATTACCGATAGACATGTGGAGTATGCTGAAAAGGTTCTCCAGAAGCTTAAAGCTGCTAATGTCCGAGCAGAGATTGATAAGCGTAATGAAAAAATTGGCTATAAAATTAGAGAAGGACAGATGCAAAAGATACCATATCTTCTAGTTGTGGGGGATAAGGAAGCGGAGGCTGACATGGTGGCCGTTCGTAAACGAGGAGAAGGGGATTTAGGCTCAAAGGGGCTGGATAGCTTTATAGAAGCTATTTCTATAGAGATAAGTGAAAAGAAGTAATTTATTGCTTATTTGCTTAAAAACAGATAAAAAACTTGACAATGAGAAAATTAGTTGATATAGTTACAAAGGATAAAAAAATAAAGAAGAAGCCATCCGCTTCTCACCTTACATCTAAAGATAGTAAGGTTAATAGCAACAAACCAGATTTTTACAGCTTCTTTATTTATGAGTGAAAAGAACTGTTTAGCGGATGGGTTTATATCCATCCGTTTTTTTGTGTGCAATAATAATTTGTTGTCAACGGGTGGCCAATTAATTAGGAGGTGGCAGATTATTAGTAAAGATGCACGTATTAACGAGCAAATTCGCGCAAAAGAGGTTCGTTTAGTTAGCAGTACTGGAGAACAGCTAGGCATTGTCAATGTTAAAGAGGCATTAAGAATCGCTCAAGAAAGCAATTTGGATTTGGTTGAAGTAGCACCAAATGCTAAACCGCCTG
>JAWSUQ010000268.1:0-4578 GCA_033549265.1 Bacillota bacterium | reverse complement strand
AGCCATTTGAACAAAAGGCGGAGTACAGGAATAGGAGTTTACCGCCAGCATGCTAAAATGCTCAGCGATCGGTTGAGGCATAATGCCGTATCCTAGCCTCCAGCCGGTCATAGCATAGCTTTTGGAAAAGCCATCTAGAATAATGGTTCTATCTTTCATTCCGGGAAAGGAGGCAATTGATACAGGCTTCTCTCCATAATAGATATCTAGATAGATCTCATCTGAGATAACAATAATATCTTTATCAATTATTAATTGGGCAATTTTACCCATATCATCTTTTGGTATTAGTCCGCCAGTTGGATTGTGAGGCGAATTAAGAATAATTGCCTTAGTTTTAGGAGTTATAGCTGCAGCTAATTTATCTAAGTCTAAGGTGAAATTATCATCCTTTTCAATAATAGGCACATGCTTTGCTATTCCACCGCAGAAATTTACTACAGATTCATAGATAGGATAGCCTGGGTTAGGTATAATCACTTCATCTCCAGGATTTACAAAAGCTTGCAACGCGAAAAACAGAATAGGCTTGGCACCAGGGGTTATTACTACCTCCTCTGGCTTAATGTTGATACCTCTTTTTAGACCAGCATGCTTTGCTATGTAATCTTTAAGCTGCAGCAGTCCAGATGGAGAACAATATTTAGTATTACCTTTATTTAAAGCCTTCACCGCAGACCCAATTACACTTGGGTCTGTATTAAAGTCAGGCTCGCCAATTTCTAGGTGAACAACGTCCATGCCTTGAGCTTCAAGGCGATTTGCTTTTTCTAAAACCTTAAATGCTGATTCGGTTTTTAAAGAATTCATTCTATCGGCTAATAGTCTTTGAAACAAGAATATTCACTCCCTTATGTCCGCCGGAAATGGACATTTGTTCTTAATGGAAAAACACATATTGGTATTATTTTAGAACTTTTAGCCCCGGTTGTCAATAGGTTTACAAATAAAATTCAGGCTGAATTTGAAGCAAATTTTTGCAAAGTTTTTGCATCAAAAAGTAAAAAAATGATGGATAGTGACAAAACTTTTTGAAGGATTTATGTACTATTGAAAGAATTTTTCCATAAATTATAATGTGCAAATAGTGTTGTAATTATAATAATTTCAAAGTAAAATTAAGTTTGATTAGAAATTTTATCTATAAAACTATATATAATTAAGGATGAGTAAAAATGAACAATAAAATTCGTAAAGAAATACAGCAAATGTTTAATTTGAATATTATTGATGAGCAGTACTACAGCTGGGGAGAAACCTACTGGCTGCAATTAGATCCTACTAATGCAAAAGCGGACAGAACTGTATCTGTAGTGACTGTTTATCCAGACAAGGAGCATAAGGTTCACACCCATCCTGGTTATGAAGAAATAATAATAGGGTTGGAAGGTGAAATGATTCACTGGGCTAATGGCCATCAGATAGTGTTGAAACCAGGTCAATTCGGTTATATCCCAGAAAATGGACAGCATAGCTTTGTAAATGAGTCAGGACAAAATGCTAAAATGATAAGTATAGTAAACGCCACATTTCCTAATGATTTAAAAGAATTAACCTCTGTTGACGACATTGAGCTAAAAGACATTACTAATTTAGTGAACTTAGGATTTATAGCTGAAAAATTTGCTCATAGCGTTAACTTAGCTGTGACATTAATTGACCCATTAGGAAATTTCTTAACTGAGCCTAAAAAATTCCCTAGCTTTTGCTCCTTATGTATGCAGCAAAAACAGGGAGACTGTATTTTAAACCTAAAAAGTTACGATGAACAACGGCAGTTGACTATTAGCAAGTGTAAATTTAATATATATTCGGTTCAATCTCCCATTGTTGTTAATGAAAGAATCCTTGGCTATATCGGCTGTGGCTATGGGAGGGTAGGCTTTCCTAGTGAAAATGAAAAGCAATTAGTCAAGTTAAGCTTTGAAGGAAGAGATAAAGCCTTAGCTCAGAAGTACTATGTTGATTTAGACGTAATAAATAGAAATCATTTAAAATCAGTAGCTGAAACCCTTTCTCTCTTTAGTGGATCCTTAGTTCATACCTTGATTGATTCTGCTAGAGGAAAACAAATTAGCTCCTACAAGCTCAGCTTAGCAAAGGAAAAGCATAGACAAGCGGAATTAAACAATTCTTTAAATGAGGCTAGGTTAAAATTTTTAGAATCACAGGTTAATCCTCACTTCTTATTTAATACTTTAAATACAATTGCTCAAATATCCTTCATGGAAGGAGCAACTACTGCCTCATCCTTGACTTATGCATTATCAAATCTGTTAAGGCGTGGCTTAGGAAAATCAGAATCCCTTATTACTGTGGCAGAAGAGCTAGCCCATATAAATGATTATTTATTAATTCAAAAAACCAGATTTCCTAACAGGTTTGAAGTAAACATTGAGGTGAATGAAGATACCCTTAGCACTAAGATTCCATTTATGACATTGATGGTGCTGGTGGAAAACTCCATAATTCATGGCTTTGCCAATATTAAATGGAAAGGCATGATTAATATTACCGGTAAAACTGATGAGGACGGCATTATTATTGAAGTTGAAGATAATGGCGAAGGCATCCCTCTTGAGGTAATTAGCCATATCAAGCTGTTAGGCAATACCAGCTACGAGACTGTTTCCCTAAAAGGAATCGGTCTAAAGAATATTTATAAGCGACTTGAGTATTACTATGGGAACAATTTTGTCCTAAATATTGAACGACTACCGGATCGAGGTACTAGGACAATCATAAAATTACCTCTTTAGCCTCTATCCTTCATGCCAAGAGAGGTGGATCTAAGGGGCAGTTAGCAAACGTTTAAAATATTAGCATGGGGGAGGGAATGAAATGTATAAGCTGCTTATTGTAGATGATGAGCCAACGGAAGTAAGATTTATACGCTATATAATCAATGAATACAAGCTTCCGTTTTATGTTTGCGCTGAAGGGGAGAATGGTGAAGAGGCAGTTGAGTTGGCTACTAAGCATGAACCGGATTTTGTCATAATGGATATATCTATGCCAATTATGGATGGACTAGAGGCAGCGGCAGTAATCAAAAAGAAGTATCCTGCAACTGTAATTTATATCGTTACTGCATACGAATACTTTGAATATGCGCAAAAAGCCATTAGGATTGATGTTGAGGATTATTTGGTTAAGCCCCTATCCCCTGAACAGCTTGTTAAAGTTCTTAAAGCAGGCATAGCTAAGGTATTGAGCGGGAGATTAAAGTCGGCAAAAGAACAAAAAGAATTCTTGCACGAAATGCAGAACAAAACTGCGGTTAGGCGGCAGCTAATAAACTATCTTTTAGCGGGAGTAAGTTCAGGGGCAAAAAGTACAGGCTATAGAAAACTGTTTGACAAGGAAAAATTCAATCCCAAAACCATTTTAGCTGCATCCTTAGTAGATGATAAGGGTCAAACTGTCAATGGTGGTAGCCTGCCAGAGATACTAGCAAACAAAATAAATGATAAGTATGGAAATGACTGGTTCACTGTTCTAGAGGGTGGCTCGATTGTAGTATTTTCTAATCTTTCTGTTGAAAAGATGAATAAGACCATGGGTGCAAGCTTTGATCTTTGGTATGCTGAAAATCAGGTGAGAATAAGTGGGGGAGTCTCTTCAATATTAAATTACGAAGAGATTAGCAATTCCTATAGGTCAGTAGAAAGAATCCGCAAGAATACTTTATTTTGGGGGAAACAGGGTGTATTTAACAGTGATAGCTTTAATAACAGCAATTATAATATGCCAGACATGGTCTTGCTACAAAAGGAATTATTTAACTCCCTCTTGGCGAAAGATACTAAATCGGCCATAAGTATTCTGCAAAGGTTGTTGGATGATATGAGAAAAGGGCAGTGTAGCTCTGAATATGTACAAAAATACTTTGCGGAACTTGTAACACTAATACTAAGTGACATGGCTGAGCTGCTGACCTCTGCTGAAATTGCAATTCTCAAAGAAAAGGTTGAAAAGCATATAAAAGATGTGGAAACAGCTTTAGATTTAAAAAACAATTTCAATATGCTAATTAGTGAATTTGAGAACAAAATCGTTTCTTTTGGCACTTCTGCTGCCGAGCACGCAGTGATTCGAGCAGTAGAGTTTATTAAATTAAACTGTAATCAGGATATAAGTCTAGAAGGGGTAGCAGAACAGTTCTTTCTAAGTCCTTCATATTTCAGCCGTATCTTTAAAAAGCATACCGGCGAAGGGTTTGCTTCTTATTTAACAAAGGTAAGGATGGAAAAAGCTCACAAGCTGTTGTTGACGGACAAGTATACGGTGCAAGAAGTGGCCAGAATGGTTGGTTACAATGATCCTAGCTACTTTAGCAATGTTTTTAAAAAGCATTTAGATATAAGTCCTAGTCAAGTAAGCTCGGCTATTCATGACAAGAATTTGAGGATTCAGGACAAAAAAGTCCGAAGGTAATTTTCCTAAAAGGCAGAAAATTATTATTTATAAGTCTTAAAATCATTTCAAATTATTAAAAAGTGGAGGTGAACTAAGAGTAATCCTAAGCATTATACTTTGCAAGAGTTACTGCTATTTTATTAACTAATTATACTACCA
>JAWSUQ010000267.1:0-4612 GCA_033549265.1 Bacillota bacterium | reverse complement strand
CCCCTAGCATAATTCCGCCAAAGTATCGAGTGATTACTATAGCCACATTGGTCAAGCCTTCTTTTTTTATTAGTTCCAGTACCGGCGGGCCTGAAGTGCCTTGGGGCTCACCATCATCACTCATTCGCTGAACTTCACCCTTTAATCCCACTTGGTAGGCATATACGTTATGGGTTGCATCTTTAAACTCAGATTGTATGGTGCTAATAAACTCTTTTGCAGCTTCTTCTGATGCCACTGGCTTAACAGAAGCTATGAACCTAGACTTTTTTACCTCTAGCTCGGTCCTGGCAAATTGCTTAGTTGTAAGATATCTGTTCATGGTACCACCACCTCTAGGACTAAATTTGCCACTACCTGTATTATTTCCTTCATACTAAAAAAACCATTTCACATTTAGGCTTGATATTAAAAAAACTTGGCAATATACCAAGTTTTTTAGTTCTACATATATTAAATTTTTGCTCTATACAATTATTGATGTTAAATTGCGCATCACCTGAGGAACCTCAGTGTCAGTTATAAACCAAGAATTGTTCAATGGATGATATAGTAATTGAAACTCAAGATTATCTATGCGGTTAAAGCTAAAGTTAGAAATATCTACCGAGATAGCACCCTGACTGACAAAAAACTTAATTCGCTCAACTAACCCATCTCGCTCAGGCCATACCTCATAAAACATCCCTCTAACTTCAGGGTTATCTCTTCTAACAACATCTAAGGCATGATGATAAATTGCAGATCCTACGCCTTTTCGCCTTACTTCAGGCAAAACCCCGATATATTCTAAAAATGCCAGCTTGCTGGAAACCAAGTAATAAATTACAGCAAATCCAACTAAGTTTTCTCCTTCTCTTGCTACGATAAAATGAATTTTGTCAGGCCCTAGGCTCCGGGGGTTAATAAGGTGCTTTAACACTCTATTACAATCAGCTCCTGACATGCCAAACATCGATTTACAATAAAACATTGCCTCTTTATAATCAAAAGTGTGCGGACTAACTACTTCTGTAAATGTCAATGGACCCATTAACACCACCCCCATCAGTTGGAATCTCTTGTCAATTCTATTATATACTGAAGGGTTGTGAAAATGAACACTTTCCATTAAAGTACTATTATTGATATTATTGATAATATTAAAAATTGTCGTTAAATTTAAGCAGTTAAAGGCAATATCGACTAACATATTGCCTTTAACCATAATTAGCCCCTCTTTAACTATTTTTTGTCGGCAAAACCATACCTGCCTCAGGCATTATCCAAGCTTTAAAATCCTGACCATGCTTTTTAGCTATATATTCCAAGCCTTCTTCTATATCCACTGCATAAGTAAAAAATAGCTTTTCCACGTCTTCCTTAGGCATTTTAGAGACTAGTACAACTTCTCTATCCTTGATAATACTGGCAATAGCATAAGCTTTGTGTCCACCAAGCTGAAAACCTTTATCAAAACGCTTAAAAATACAATCTAGCGTCTTTGCCTCTCGAATCCACTCTTCAAAAACATCTTCACCAAATCCTTCAAAGCATTCGGCCAGTAACATAATAGTACCGCCAGGCTTTATGGCATGAGCAGCATGCTCCAGCGCCTTCTGAGCTTGGTAAATGTTGATATCCTTGGGATAGCCTCCTGCGCTGGCAATAACTACATCTGCTTGTTCCTTCAGCTCTACCATATTCATCTGGCGGCAAAGATCAGCCCCTTCTATCCATGCCTGCTCTAACTCTCCTGCTACCACCTTCACAATTTCCTTTTTCGAATTAGTTACTACATTAAAAATAAAGTCTACTCCAACTTTTCTAGCAGCCTCCATCATAATATAATGAACAGGATTTGTTTTGTAGTTACCAGTCTCTGCACCGGGCTCTGTCATACGAGCATGATTCAAGGTAATTAGATCCTTGCTGACTACTCCGGGTAAAATAGATTTTCGTCCACCGGAAAAACCTGCAAAATAGTGAAGTCCTATCAAACCAGTTGTAATAACTATTTCTGCTTCAGCCACATGCTTATTTACCTTAAATTCATTGCCATCTGCCAGGGTGCCCATGGAAATAAGGTCACTGCCAGAAGAGTCGTGGTTAATAAACTCGTATTTATCTACTATTTCATCTGTAAATATTTCTCGGTTCTCTTTATCGGTGTTCCCTCTATGAATTCCTGTAGCCACTACAAACTTAATTTGATCAGGCTTTAAATCTGCTTGTTCAAGTTCCTCCAATAAAGGTGGTAGCATGTAATTATAGGGAGTCGGCCTAGTTGTATCATTTACTACAATTACTACTTTATTAGGCTTCTTTGTTTTGGCTATTTCCCTGAGCTTAGGTGAACCGGTAGGATTAGCTAACGCAGCTTTAATAGCCTCCACAGGATCCCCAATGCCTTCCTGTTCATTAGGCTCTATAGTCCCCAGCACATTTTCTGCGTTTAAATTCAAACTAACATTCTCTTTTCCGTATTTCATCACAAACTCCATCTTATTATCCTCCATTTCTATCTTGATTAGTACATTTTGCAAAAGTATATTTATTAAAGAATAATGTATTATTATTTACAATCTTCTTAAAACTATTCCCATGCTCTATGACAATTTAAATGATTGTGCTATAATTATTTTATATGTCTTTTTGCTTTAATTGTTGATCAAGTCAGAATAATATCCATATCATTTATTTTATCATTCCCTATTTACTCTCACAACAACATTTTTTTATAATTAAGGAGGTTGTATATTATGCAGACAAAGGATATAGCTCAGGCATTGCAGAGTATCATGCCTGCAGAACGAATCCTAACTGATGAGCTAGACCTACTTCATTATTCCTACGATAGCTCTTTTCACTCAAAAATGAATCGTTTTGTTCCCCAAATAGTAGTGCTGCCCCTTTCTACGGAGGAAGTAAGCCAGATTATGAAGTTTGCCTATGGGAATAATATTCCTGTAACTCCTAGGGGCTCCGCCTCAGGAGAGACCTGTGGGGCCGTTGCTACAAGTGGTGGTATTCTCATGGACTTATCTTCTTGGGATAAAATTGAAGAGGTGGACGTAGCAAATATGCAGGTTTTTGTTCGCCCTGGGGTAATTCATGCCAAGCTTAATGATCATCTGTCCCAGTATAACCTATTTTTCCCCCCTGACCCTGGCAGCACCAAAATGGCAACAATTGGGGGAATGGTAGCCAATAATAGCAGTGGTCTTCGGGCAGTAAAATATGGTGCTACTGAACAGTATATACTGGGATTAGAGGTTGTATTACCTAATGGTGATGTTATCACTACTGGTGGTGTGCAATGTAGAGCCATTAAAAACGTTTCAGGCATGAATTTGACAAAGCTGTTTGTTGGCTCTGAAGGAACCCTTGGGGTAATTACAAAGGTAAGACTTAGAACCTGGCCTAAGCCTAAAGGAAGAGGCATCTGTTTAGCTGTGTTCCCTAATTTAGAGGATGCCCCTAAAACAGTGCTGGATGTTTACCAAGCGGGTATTCTTCCCTCAGGCATTGAAATTTTAGATGATTCAGCTATTAAAGCTATTAATATGTTTCGTCCCGATATCAATTTACCAAATGCAGAAGCTATCTTAATTTTTGAAGTAGATGGCAACCCTCCTAGCGTTGAATACGAAGGTCAGACAATATGCGAAGTGGCAAAGAAGAGAGCTACTCAGGTTGAATGGGCTACGGATCCTAAACGCATGGCGGACTTGTGGTCTGGCAGAGGAGTTGTAGCAACGGCGGCAGCTCGAGTTCGACCTGATGGCAGTAGAATATTTGCCGGCGAGGACATTAGTGTACCTCTAGATAAAGTAGTAGATGCCATCAGGGAAATAAAAGCTATTGCAGCAAAGCATGATATTAAAGTAGTGCTTTACGGCCATATTGGGGATGGCAATATGCATACTGCTCCAGTAATTGATCCAGACAGCCCAGATGAGGTAGAACGGGTGGAAAAATTAGTTGATGAAATACATTTAGCAGCCATTAAGCTTGGTGGTACCACCACTGGGGAGCATGGGGTAGGCTTAGTCCGGGCCCACTATGCGCCGTTAGAGCACGGCAAAGCAGTTTATACTATGGACAAAGTTAAAAAAGCTCTTGACCCTACTAATATCATGAACCCTGGCAAGTTATTTATTACTGAGGAGGGGGGTACAGATGACAAGTAGATTAGACTCTTTCAGACATCAATTTAATAAGTGTGTTCGATGCGGACAATGCAGGTCAGCTTGTCCTGTTTTTGCAGAGAAAAAGACTGAATCATTTGCGCCAAGAGGACGAGTATTTTTGACCCAGTTACTACAGGAACAAGAGCTAACAGATTACAAGAAAGCAAGTGAAGCATTGTCCACCTGCCTCTTATGCGAATCCTGTAGCAGTCAATGCCCTTCTGGCATTAAGGTTCATCATATGGTGGCCCTAAGTCGTTCCTTAGCGGCTGAACAAAGCCCCTCAAATGTGAAAAAATTTGTCTTCAGTAATCTATGGACTAACCCCAGTATGCTCAAAACAACCTTTAAGCTTGGCTGGCTTTATGAGAACCTAGGCTTAAGGAAGCTGGCAGATAAGACAAATTTACTAAAGCTTTTGCCTGGAAATCTTAGCAAAG
>JAWSUQ010000266.1:0-4633 GCA_033549265.1 Bacillota bacterium | reverse complement strand
AGCAACTCGGTTCCAAAAGTTATTTAGTTTTTTTCATGGGGTACTATGCCTTAATTAGCTCCTGGGTAAAAGCAGGCATGATGCTATATAACGGCCAGTGGTCTTTTGGAGGCTTTATCAGTGAATTTTGGACGTATCTGTTAAGTGTTGGCTTTATAGGAGCAATCATATATTTATTTTTTAGAGCGCCAATACCTAACCGATTAAGTAATGAAGGTGAAAAAAGATTGCAGGAGAATGAACACAAGGATGTTACTTAAAAAAGGTATATAATGGTATTAATTGGTTTATAATAAATGAATGACACCTTATTTCTAAAATTAAAATTATTTGTGACACAGGAGGATTATGGAAAGATATAGCGAATAAGTCTAGTCATACTGCTTCTGCGTCAACGAAGGAGTTTATTTTATGCACATGTAACTTATGCTTCAAATTAAGGTGGTGTTATGCCGAGAAATATACCGGATACGGTGGTTGAGGAGATTAGAATCCGAGCAGATATAGTGGATATAATCAGCCAATTTGTGAGCCTTGCAAAAAAAGGGAAGAACTTTGAGGGATTGTGTCCCTTTCATCATGAAAAAACTCCTTCATTTAAGGTAAACAAAGAAAAGCAAATTTACTATTGTTTTGGCTGTGGTGTTGGTGGCGATGTGTTTAGCTTTTTAATGAATATAGAAAAACTTACTTTTCCAGAAGCAATTGAAAAGCTAGCAAACCAATATAACGTTCATATTCCTGAGGAAGAGCTTAGTCAAGAGGAGCAGCAAAAAAGGAATAGAATTAAGCGGTTAATTGAAGCTAATCAATTGGCTGTTAAGTATTTTAATTATTTGATTAACCAACCACAAGGGAGTAATGCAAAAAAATATTTACTAAATAGAGGATTAACCGAGGAATTAATTAGCCAATATAGTTTAGGCTATGCGCCCAATAGCTGGGAAGGCTTTTATCACTTAGCAAAATCCAGAGGATTTAGTGAGGATGAGCTGGTTGAGGCAGGGTTAATTGTAAAAAAAGATCATGCTGATAGTTTTTTTGACCGCTTTCGCAACAGGATAATATTCTCTATTTACAATCATAGTGGACAGCCTATTGGTTTTGGTGGCAGAGTGCTGGATGACTCAATGCCAAAGTATTTAAATACAGCAGAAACAATAATCTTTAACAAAAGCAACATACTTTATGGATTGAATTGGGCTGGTAGTAGTATTAGAGCTGAAGGCTATGCTATTGTAATGGAAGGCTATATGGATGCCTTAGCCGCTTACCAATATGGTATTGAAAATGTAGTAGCTTCATTAGGAACAGCCTTCACTAAAGAGCATGCAATGCTACTTAAACGATACACTAATCGGGTTGTTATTTGCTATGATTCAGATACAGCAGGGCAAAAGGCTACTTTAAGGGGTCTTAGCATATTGAAGGATGAGAATTTTGAGGTGAAGGTTATCAGCTTGCCAGCAGGTTTAGATCCTGATGATTTTATTAGGAAGCATGGTAAGGAAACATTTATTGACTTAGCTGTTAACAAAGCCTTAAGCTTGATACAGTACAAGCTTGAACAAATTATTAACACCCAAAAAAATAAAAGCTCTGATTGGCAGGTAAAAGCCTTTGACGCAATAAAGCCAGACCTCCTAAAAACTAAAAATGCCATTGAAAGAGAGCAGCAGGTTAGGCTGATTTCTGATAAATTACAGATATCTATCGAAGCAATTGGCCAAGAATTGCAAAGAATAAGAGAAATGGATAAAAAAAATGGAATATATCGGGATAAAAAGGCAGAAAACAGAAATACTATCTATGGGTTAAATTCTTTTGATGTAAGTAGGGTTTCTTCTGCCCTAGAAACGGCAGAAAAGCAACTATTTTTTTTCATGGTAGAAGATAAAGCAGATCGAGAAGCTATTATAGAAAAGCTTGGAGAAGATTTCTTTTCAGATCCGCTCTTAAAGCAATTATATACAGAATGTATCCAGTGCTGGGATATGGGAAATGAAGTGAAAGTTACTTGGTTACTGACAAAATGCAGTACAAAGCTAGAGCAAAAGGAAATAGCAAAAATTTTTAGTACAGAATTGCCAGAACATAAGATTAAGGATAAGTTGATTGATGACTGTGTTCAGGCGATCAAGCAGAAAAGCAAAAAGGCTCAAATTAATTATCTTAGAAAGCAACTTAAGGAAGCAGAAGCAAAACTTGATTTTAACGCAATTAAGCAAATCCTAAAGGATATTCAACAACTTATGAATCACTAGATTTACCCTGGAGGAAGGGGGGGATGGATATGACAGAAGAACAACAGCAAAAAATGGAATTAGTTAAGGGACTTATTGATAAAGGGAAAAAGCAAGGTGTGTTGACATACCAAGAAATAATGGACTCACTACAAGGAGTAGAGCTAAGCCCTGATCAAATTGATTCTATTTATGAACAATTGAATGCAATGGGGATAGATGTTATTCCTTCAGCGGGGGATCTAGAGGTGCTAGAAAAAGATGACACCGATTTAGATGCAGATAATGCCCCGGAAGATGAGTTGGATTTAAGTATTCCAGAAGGTGTTGGGATTGATGATCCTGTCAGGATGTACTTAAAGGAAATAGGACGAGTTCCCCTTTTAAATGCTGAGGAAGAAGTAGATTTAGCTAGAAGGATGGAGCAAGGGGATGAAGAGGCCAAGCGGCGCTTAGCTGAAGCCAACCTACGTTTAGTTGTTAGCATTGCTAAGCGATATGTTGGTAGAGGAATGTTATTTTTAGATTTAATCCAGGAAGGCAATTTAGGCCTAATCAAAGCCGTTGAAAAATTTGATTATAAGAAAGGATATAAGTTTAGTACTTATGCAACATGGTGGATTAGGCAAGCTATAACTCGAGCTATTGCTGATCAGGCAAGAACTATCCGCATACCGGTGCATATGGTAGAAACTATTAATAAGCTTATTAGAGTATCCAGGCAGCTATTACAAGAGCTTGGGAGAGAGCCAAGTCCTGACGAAATCGCTAAGGAAATGGATATTCCTGTGGAGCGGGTTAGGGAAATAATGAAGATAGCCCAAGAGCCAGTTTCCTTAGAGACACCTATTGGTGAGGAAGAGGACAGTCATTTAGGAGATTTTATTGAGGATGAGGATGCCCCTGCTCCTGCTGAAGCAGCGTCATTTATGTTGCTAAAGGAACAGCTGGAGGAGGTTCTTGATACATTGACTCCCCGGGAGGAAAAGGTGCTGCGGTTGCGATTTGGTTTAGATGATGGTAGATCTCGAACACTAGAAGAAGTGGGACAGGAGTTCGGAGTCACCAGAGAGAGAATTCGCCAAATAGAAGCAAAAGCACTCCGCAAGTTGAGACATCCTAGTCGCAGTAAAAAACTAAAAGACTACTTGGACTAGAAAGAAAAAAAGAAAAATTTACTATTGACTTGGCAACTAGATTGTCATATAATAATACTTGTCGCTGCAAGGTATTCCTCGATAGCTCAATGGTGGAGCAACCGGCTGTTAACCGGTAGGTTGCAGGTTCGAGTCCTGCTCGGGGAGCCATAATTTTAGGGCCTATAGCTCAGCGGTAGAGCGACCGGCTCATAACCGGTTGGTCCCAGGTTCAATCCCTGGTGGGCCCACCATCTTTATATTGGGCGATTAGCTCAGCTGGGAGAGCACCTGCCTTACAAGCAGGGGGTCGGCAGTTCGATCCTGTCATCGCCCACCAAATGAAATAAGTATAGCTCTTGTAGATAAATTCTGCAAGAGCTTTTTTCATATTATCAATTAATCATATGTTAAGTGTTCTAGGGTAAATAATATAAGAGCGAGATGCATAACCTATGCTATAATATGGAAAAAATAACTAACTGATATTAGGTATCCTTATCTAGATAAAAAGCAGGACTTTTCCTTGATCATAGACAAAATATACATAGTAAGGATTTGTATAAGATTTTGAAAGGAGTAGCAAATGATATCTTTAACCCCTAGATTAAAGCAAATAGCAAACTTAGTTAACCCAGGTGAGGTGCTTGTAGACGTTGGTACAGACCATGCCTATATTCCTATCTTCCTGGTGCAGCAGGAGTTGAACCCAAGGGCTATTGCTACAGATATCCATGATGGTCCCTATAAAATTGCCAGAGATAAAGTTAGGGCCCATATATTAGAGGATAAAATAGAAGTAAGAAAGGGAAATGGATTAATACCGATTAAGCCTGGTGAAGCTAAAGTGGCTGTCATAGCAGGAATGGGAGGTTTGACTATTCGTCAAATCTTAACTCAATCTCCCCACATAGTAGAGGGAATGGAACAATTAGTACTACAACCTATGATGGCAGCAGAAGAGGTTCGTAAATGGTTGGCGGCAAATAAGTGGCACATAGCAGGAGAAATAATGATCAAAGAAGAAGATAGATACTATCAAATTATTAACGCTATCAAAGGTGAAGGGCATTGGCCTGATTTAGAAGATTCCTTACGATGGAAGCTAGGGCCAAAGCTAGTAGCTCAAGGGGATAAACTATTAATTCAATATATTATTAAGCTAATAGAAACAGACAAGAAGCTTATATCTGAGTTAGAGGACTTTGAATCGGACAAGAGTCACAAAAGAGTATTAGAGCTTAAGGAAGAGAT
>JAWSUQ010000265.1:0-4646 GCA_033549265.1 Bacillota bacterium | reverse complement strand
TTCTATGGCAGCTTTAAAAAAATCCAGTTCCGCTACTGCAGCTAACGGATTATTAGGATAGTTTAAAACCATGATTTTGGCTTTTTCGCAAATATGCTGAGGCACTTCTTCAAATTTGGGCAAATAATTATTTTCCTCTAATAGCGGTAACGGATATAATTCACCCTCAGCTAAGGCTAAGCCTGCACTATAAACAGGATAGCCTGGATCTGGAATAATAGCTATATCTCCAGAGTTTAGATATGCTAAAAATATATGAGATAACCCTTCTTGGGAACCCATTAACGGCAGTACTTCATTATCAGGGTTTAGCTCTACTTGAAATCTGTCCCGATACCATTTACTTACAGCTTCCCTAAATTTAGGTGTTCCATGGGTTAAGGTATAATCGTAGTTGGAATGATTATCTAAACCTCGATGAATGGCTTCAATTATATGGAGGGCCGGGCTTCCATCAGGGCTACCGATGCTTAAGTTTATCACTTCAATCCCCTGCTTTATTGCTTTTTGCTTCATGAAATCAACTCTAGAAAAAATACCGGAACCAAGTTGGTCAACTCTTTTTGCTGGATTAAACACGTTTTTTTCTCCCCTTTAATTCTGCTAAGTTTAAGTCTGAAACACCAAAAGAACCAAGCTTGTTTGCTTTTACATCAATACCGTGAAAATCTGAGCCTCCAGTCAATACTAAGTTATGAAGAGTACAGACCTTTGTTAGCTCGGCAACACAGGCATTGGTATGGCCTGGATAATATACTTCTATCCCCTCAAGACCAGCTTCCACCAGTTCATTAAGTAAAACTACCCAAGTAGGGTTATATAGGCTAGGGTGAGCTAATACCGGAACACCTTTAGCGCCTTTTATAATAGAAATAGCCTCAGTTGGGGTGATTTTATACCTAGGTACATACATAGGCTTTCCTTTTGTTAGAAATCGTTGAAAACCTTCTTCAATACTACTAATGTAACCTTTTTTCATCAACAACTGGGCTAAGTGAGGTCTTCCAACAGCTCTACCTTCAGCTATCTGCTCTATTTCTTCAGCTGTAATCGGATATCCTAGCTGAATAGCTTTTATAGCTATTTTTTTTATTCGCTCTAATCTTTTTTGCTTCAAAAATGTCAACATTTCTAAAAGCTGTTCAGAATTATAATCTATAAAGTATCCTAAAACATGTATTTCCATGTCATTCCAATGGGTACTAAGTTCAATCCCTGGAACTATATCTATTTCCATCGCTTTTCCCCAGCTTATTGCGGAAGTAATCCCTTCAATGGCATCATGATCAGTTATACCTATACCAGTTAATGCCGCTTCCCTGGCTTTTCTTACCACCTCTGCCGGTGTAAGTGTTCCATCGGAGGCTGTAGTATGTATATGTAGGTCGTACATGAAAAAACTCCCTTTTTTATCTTTATTGTAGACTATTATATCAAAATTTTAAACACAATTCGTTTAAAAATATCTTTTCCACTTAAAAAACCTGTTTATGAGATCATAAACAGGTTTCTATCAAAAACTTATTATCTAGGTTCAACAATTAATTTAATCGCTGTTCTTTCCTCTCCATCAATTTGAATATCAGTAAATGCTGGAATACAAACTAAGTCAATTCCACTAGGAGCTACAAAGCCACGAGCAATAGCTACAGCTTTAACTGCTTGATTAAGGGCCCCTGCACCAATAGCTTGTATTTCAGCACTTCCCCTCTCTCTAAGAACACCTGCTAGAGCACCTGCTACTGAATTTGGACTAGATTTTGCCGAAACTTTTAATACTTCCATTAATTCGAACCTCCTAATAATAGAATAGAACTTTTTTTTATATCAAGTATCTATATTCTATATAGGAGTGAAAAATCCTTTCTAAGTTTTTCTAATTTTCTATATATTTTTGTATTATTTGAATATTATGTGCTTTTCCTGTTTGGCTGTCTATCATTACTACCACACCATTTAATTGAGCTGGCCCTGATGCTACCTCAAAGCGGACGGGTAGATGGGTAATAAACTTATTAATTACTAACTCCTTTTTAACTCCTAAAACAGAATCTCTAGGTCCCGTCATACCAACATCAGTAATATAAGCTGTTCCATTTGGCAGGATTCTAGCATCAGCTGTCTGAATATGAGTATGGGTACCACAGACAGCGCTAACCCTTCCATCCATATACCAGCCAAAAGCAACCTTCTCTGAAGTAGCTTCTGCATGAAAATCAATTAGAATATTTGGAGTTATCCTTTTTATTTCTGTAACAATTTTATTTACTTGCGTAAAAGGACATTCTAAGTTGGATAAAAATACCCTACCGGATAGATTTATTACACCCAGTTTTTCCCCTGATTTAGCAGTTACTATTTTGTAGCCTTGTCCTGGGGTACCTACTGGATAGTTTGCCGGTCTTACTAACTTATCAGCAGCTGAAATAAATGACATTATTTCTTTTTTGTCCCACACGTGATTACCCATTGTCACTACATCAATGCCAACCTCTAGTAATTCCTCGTATATTTCCTTTGTAATTCCGTTACCTCCAGCAGCATTTTCGCCATTAGCCACAACTAGGTCTATTTTGTACTCTATTTTTAACTGATTTACTAATTTAATTACGGCAGTCCTACCGGGTCGGCCGACTATATCCCCGATCATTAATACATTCATCTTATCCTCCTACTAAACTCTATTCCTACTTAGTTTTCCCATTTGTGGATAATATAAAACGACCTGACTTTGATAAGCAGGTCGTTTTTATAACTAATGGGCAGAACTACTTAGCGTAGTCAACAGCTCTGGTTTCTCTAATTACAACAACTTTTATTTGCCCAGGATATTCTAAGTCGCCTTCGATTTTCTTGACTATATCCCTAGCCAAAATCACTGAATTGGAGTCATCAATATGCTCAGGTTTAACCATAATTCGTACTTCTCTTCCAGCTTGAATAGCAAATGCCTTTTCTACACCTTCAAATGAATCTGCAATTTCCTCCAGCTTCTGTAGCCTCTTAATATAGGATTCAAGTGTCTCACGACGAGCACCAGGTCTAGCAGCTGAAATAGCATCGCAAGCCTGAACTAATACAGCCTCAATTGTTTTAGGTTCTACGTCTCCATGATGGGCAGCTATTGCATGAATAACTTCATTGCTTTCTCGATACTTTTTAGCTAAATCAGCACCAATAGTTACGTGAGGTCCTTCTACTTCATGGTCTACTGCTTTTCCAATATCGTGAAGCAAGCCAGCTCGTTTAGCTAGTTGTACATCTGCACCTAATTCTGCTGCAATGGTGCCAGCTAAGTGTGCAACTTCAATAGAGTGTTTTAAGACATTTTGACCATAGCTTGTACGATATCGCAAACGTCCTAGTAGCTTGATCAGCTCTGGATGAATACCGTGTACACCAGTCTCAAAAGTAGCCTGTTCACCCTCTTCTCTTAACTTTTGTTCCACTTCTTTTTGGGCCTTCTCTACCATTTCTTCAATTCTAGCGGGGTGAATTCTACCATCTAGAATTAGTTTTTCTAAAGCAATTCTAGCAACTTCCCTACGGATTGGATCAAAACCAGATAAAATCACAGCTTCTGGTGTATCATCAATAATTAAATCAATACCAGTCAATGTTTCTAAGGCTCGGATATTTCTACCCTCTCGCCCTATTATTCTTCCCTTCATTTCATCATTAGGTAATGCTACTACTGATACAGTAGACTCTGCCACATGATCAGCTGCACACCTTTGAATTGCTAAAGAAATAATTTCTTTGGCTTTCTTTTCACCTTCTTCTTTAGCGTTATTTTCTATGTCCTTTATCATAATGGCAGCTTCGTGTTTTACTTCTTCTTTAATATCATTTAACAATAGTTCTTTAGCTTCTTCCGATGTAAGTCCAGATAATCTCTCTAGTTCAGCTAATTGCTGTTTCTCTATCGCCAACACTTGTTGCTTTATGTTCTCTATTTCCTCTTCTTTTCGATGAAGCGTTGTTTCCTTTTTTTCAATGCTTTCTGTCTTACGGTCTAACAGTTCTTCTTTTTGCTGCAATCGTCTTTCTAGTCTCTGTATTTCATTTCGTCTTTCCCTATTTTCTTTATCAGCTTCTGTTCTCAACTGATGAATTTCATCCTTAGCTTCTAGCACTGCCTCTTTTTTATTAGCTTCTGCTATTTGCTTTGCATCTTCAACAATTTTTTTAGCTTGGTCTTCAGCTGATCCTAATTTTGATTCTGCCAATGATCTTCTGACTAAATACCCTATTATCAAGCCAATAAACAGGGTAATGATTGAGTAAATAGCTATTTCAATTATATCAGTCACCTCCTTTGCTAAGTATTCATTTGTTTTCAAATTATACAAGAGAAAAACCGGGAAGTCCCGGTTGTAATTCAGACATACTCTATCAATAACATAGGAAAAATATATTGTATACTGATACAAAATAAAAAATTATTATATAAAAATATCTGTATACTGTTATTTATATAAAATCCTAATATGATAGATGTATTCTAAACAACCTACTATCTCCCAAAATTATTGTAGTATTTTCGTAAAAAAAAGTCAAGTTTTATAAAAATTATAATATATTCTAGCAATTATTTCAGTGGAAAAACCCCTATTTTCTAAAAATCTCCTGATTTTTGGCCATTT
>JAWSUQ010000264.1:0-4670 GCA_033549265.1 Bacillota bacterium | reverse complement strand
AAGTAAAGGATCTATTCGATCCAGTTGAGTATGCTCAAGAGCGCTATCAGTCAGCCTTATTAGAAGTACCGAGGCTAAAGTCAGATTCTCCCCAGGAGGCAAGAGTTCGGGAATTGTTCTATCTAAATATTACTAGGTTTATGGCAACTTTATTAGACCGCAAGGACCGGATGAGTATGGCGTTAGGCTTAGAGGTAAGGGTCCCCTTCTGTGATCACCGCATCCTAGAATATGCTTGGAATATCCCCTGGTCTATGAAGCAATATAAGCAAAGAGAAAAGGGCATTCTACGCAGGGCTCTAACAGGAATATTGCCAGATGATGTGTTATGGCGGAAAAAGAGTCCTTATCCTAAAACCCATAACCCCTCTTATCTAAATGCTGTCAAAAGCTTAGTGCTAGATGTCTTAGCGGATCCATCGGCTCCATTAACCCAGCTAATTGATACAAAAAAAATCGTTGACATGACGAAGTCAGACAATCATGCATTTAAAGCGCCATGGTTTGGCCAGCTAATGGGAGAAGCACAACTCTATGCTTATTTATTCCAGCTAAATACTTGGCTCAGGGATTATAAGGTGGAAATACATGTATAAACTACCACTTTACTAAAAAGGTATAAGGCAAATTAAATATGCCCTGTTGGGTTTTAACCACCAGGGCATTATTCATTATATGTGATGTTTTTACAATTTGTTTCTACCATGAAATAAGATGCCACTAAACCCATTAGCACTAGCAGGATAGTTAATGCCGATACCATTAGATAAGTTTCTGATGGGTAGATTCTAGTGCCCGCGACAGATATTTGTTCCTTCCAGCTTAAATCTAAAAACAGTCCTATAACAGGCTGCCAAATAGCAACACTGACAAAACCTCCGGAATTAGTAAGGCCGATTGCCATTCCAGCCAAATCAGGCTTGTTTACTTCTTTTGCCACTGACATGGAAATCATGGAACTGCTAGAAAAGAATCCTACTAAGAAAAATAATATGTAAAAAACTGTTTTAGGAACAGAGACCACTGAAATTATTTTAAATGTAATTAAGAAAGTGCTCATCCAAAGTAATAATACCATCCACGTGCCCCATATCATTACCAACCTCCGTTTACCTAAAAGCTTGTCTGAGATGAGTCCTATGACTGGCAGTCCAAACATAAAGCCCACCGCTGACATAGTGGTAAACCCTGCAACAGCCTGTCTCTCCCATCCAGTAACTTGCTGTAAGAAAGGTAATCCCCACATGCCTACAAAAGTAGCGTAGCTGCCGTAAACCCCAAAAAATATTACAAAAGGAAACCAGCTAAGCTTGTTGCTAGCTACACTCTTCATCCCTATTTTAATGAACTGCCAGTTATTACCTTCACCTGACTTACCTGAAACCATATTGGTTTCCCCTAAGTCTCTCTTTTCAGGTATCATGAGCCAACATATCACAGCTATTAATAATGACAGCGCAGCTATAATACCAAAACCGAAGCGCCAACTCCAAATCTCTGCAAACGAGGCGAAGGGACTTCCTGCCAGTACCATTCCCATAGTACCAACAAAGCCGATTACCCCCACCATAAATGCATAGAGTCGTTGGTCAAACCAATCTGCTAAAAATTTAAGGTTTGCAACCCATATTGTTGCTACGCCAGCTCCAAGCAACATACGACCCAGGAGAGCTAATGCAAAAATATCTGTCATGGCAAATAAGCCAGTCCCAAAAGCTGCCACCAACATCGAATAAACAACCACCCTTTTAGGACCTATCGTATCCACCATAATCCCCGTAGGCAACTGCATTAAAGCATAAATATAAAAATACATGGCGGAAAGAACACCAAAAGAAGTTGCTGTAATACCAAAATCCATCATCAGCTCATCTGCTATAACTGCCAAGGCAAAGCGATGGAACTGAGCAAAGATGAACGGTATAATCAGCAAAATAAGTATTACCCATTTCCATTTACCTCTTCGGGACATCTGTATCAATTGTTTTACCCCCTAAAGCCAGCAAAAAAATAAAAATAGCAAGATGCATTAATTATATCATAGAAAATCCAAGTTAATGATATAAAAAAATAAAAACCCTGCACATATGCGGCAGGGTACCCGTTATAAAAACGGAAATCTTATTTTGACTAAAAACCAAGCCTTTTTTTCATTTGTCCTAATACAATCAATAGGGTTATCAGTCCCGTCAGCAAAGCCCAAAGAACATTAGACCATAGATTTAGCCCAGAGTCCATCATAGCTGAAATAATACTTTGCATTGACCAATAATTTAAAAATGGATAGAAGAATAGGTGCCACTTATCACTGATAAACATGCTGCCCAGAGGAACCCAGATAAAAAATACCATTAGCACTTTCAGCAGAGCTATTGCAGACATTTGATCATTAGCAAAGGTGCCAATAGCTAAGCCAAGTACTAGACCGGTTGGTAGTGATGCCAAAAGGGCCAGCAGCAGCATTCCCATGTTAACTTCAGTACCCATCATAATCAGAGCTGTGAGCATTCCCAAGAGCAGAATAATAAAAACCGCCAGTAAGCTCTTTCCCATTAGATATTCAGTAAGCCGCAGCGGTGAAGCGCTATAAGCCATCATAACCTTGCTTTCCTTTTCTTCAATAATAGTCATACCTACTGCAACTCCACCAATCATGACTACTGAGAATACCATTATGACTGCTGCATAGTACCGGGTAATGGTCTTTTCCACCCCTAAGGTTTCCCGCTGCAGCTGGGTGATAGGTTCACCATGCTTGACATGGTCTATGATTATCCCTGGAAGCTCCAGAATGGCAGAGGCTTCATTACCCTCTAATATCACTTCATAGCCAGTAGCCCCAACTACAATTCCAGGCACATCATCCATTCTTAAGACTCGATCTATTACCTCTTCTCTTGTATCGTATACTGTTACTTGACCGTATTCTGCCAGTTGGGTCACCATAATATGGTCCACCTCTTGGCTGACAGCAAAATTCAGCTCCATACTTTCCATCATTGGCAGTAATAGTCGCATCAGTACAGCCAGTACCAATGGTATTAGCACCATATAGTTAATAATATTATCTTTTCGGGCTGCTTGAATATCCTTAACAAGCATCTGCTTCACTCTCTTGTTCACTTTAACCCACCTCCTGGATTAGGCGCTTTTTCACCAAAAGAAAACAGAGGACGCCGGCCACCACTAATTGTGGTATCAATATCATAAACACCTGATGGAATAATTGACTATTGCCCGTTGGAAAAATTGCTTCTCTTAAGCCGAACATAACAGGATAAGTGGTAATCAGCTGATAAAAACTAATGTTTAATGCAGGAAAGAAATAGGCCCCCATGGGCAAAGACATCACAGCCATCAATACAAAAGCTGGGTAGATAAAGCTTGATAAGTTGTCAAAAAACACCCCTATGGCTAAACCTAAAAAAGTTAGTAATGCTGCCGCTACAAATATTAGTAATATTATTTGACCATAATTGACCCCTAGTCCTACAGTAGCCACCACTACTAGCAGGGTGTAAAGCAGTGCCAGTCCAGAATAGATCAAAACCTTAGAAAGAATATACTCCAAGGAACCTCCGGGACTGCTTCGATATGCCTTGATGCCGCCCTCTTCCTTTTCCTGAAAAACTGTGACTGCGGCAAAATAAAATCCGACTACAATGCTTTCTAAGGCAATAAATATAGGCAAAAGAGATAAGTTAAATGGAATTTCCTCAACTTGGGGCCTAAGCATAGTCAGTTGGTGGGCTGCCTCCCGCCCCACTCCACCCTTTTCCACCCAGATTGCATCTATTGAAGCTGCTAACAACTGCATTGCTTTTGGGTTTTCAAAGCCCTGCTGTATAATGGTGGCTTGGGGGGCATCCGCCGTTCCGGCCAGTATAATCCCAACACTATTGGAGTCCTTGGCAACAAGCTGACGCAGCTCTGCTTCAGATTCTGTGACATACTGCTCCTCTACTTCTTGTGCTAAAAAGTCTGCAAAGATCTTGTCAGAAGTACCATCATAGATATACTCCTTAATGCCAACTTTAACCTGAGAAGGTATGGCAAAGTTCACTAGAAGGATAAAGATAATGGCCAGCAACAGAGATGCATGAAAAAATTTATTGCGCCATAACAGCTTTGCATCCAACGCCATTAAATTCAGTAGCCTCCTGAGCATCAAGATAACCCCCTTCCAGTGAGCTTGATAAATATCTGTTCTAAGGTAGCTTCCTGAGAGTGAACCGTTTCCACCTTGCCACTCTGCAAAAATTCGGCTGCTATCTGTCTATCTGCTAAATTATCAAGGAACAGTAACTGGTTTTTAAGCCTTCCATCCTCACGGTATTCTATTCTAAGGGACTTTTCTCCATATTTTAGCTTGAGGTTGCGAGGGCTATCCATGGCCACAATTTCCCCATCATTTATGAAAGCAACAATATCGCAAAGCTCATCAGCTGCCTGCATGTTATGAGTAGTTAAAAAGATAGTAACACCCTCCAGTTGCTTGCTCTTAATGATATTTTTTATTTTTTGCGCAGTGGCCGGATCTAACCCTGAAGTTGGCTCATCTAGAAATAGAATTTTGGGCTTATTGATAATGGACCGGGCAAAAACTAGTCGCTGCTTCATTCCTTTTGAATAGGCACCAGCTGATTTATGCTTGGCGTCCTCAAGGCCCA
>JAWSUQ010000263.1:0-4695 GCA_033549265.1 Bacillota bacterium | reverse complement strand
AGGGTTGTTATTTGATGTTGGGATAGGTAAAATTGCCTTGGCCCGGCCATAAGCGGCTACCTGTAAGGCTCAGGGGCGTCAGGAACACGAAACGTTAGAGGAAATGCCAATTTCGGAGCAAGGTTTACCAGTCTAGCTAAAAAAAGATATAGGCACATTCATAGGAATGTGCAACAACCAATTGTGATAAGGTTAATAACAACCAACTTAAACCTTCAGCATTTATTATGTATAAGGGGGATGGATAGTTCATGAAAAAAGAGAGCATTACAAATTTATTTGTCTTAATAATAACTATTGCTATTCTTTATTCAGGAATTAAATACATAACGTATGCTAGAATTATAGCTAGTCGTACTTTTAGTGCTCCAATAAGTGGAATTGTTGTAAGTTTCTTATTTCCAATATTAATTGGCTTCGTGATTTCATTTCCAACAGAATTTAGAAAAGCCAAAGTTACTTACTTTAACTGGAATAAATTTTTAATTCAAGGTGTACCAGCTTTAGTATTAGCGATTCCATGGAGTGGATTTATTATGGTTTTCATGAGTTTAATTAACGCTACTACACTTAATTTAAGTATTTTGGGTAAAATTGCTATGTGGCACTCAAGTCTTGGACTTTATTATGTTATAGCAGGAGTCTGGTTTGGTAAGGTTTTAGCTGACTGCATGTGGCAACAATGCAAATAACAATTCCCACGCCTAAAATAAATTTTATAAATGATGACTTGCAATATCTCTTTATAGCGCAACAATTTGGATGAGACTAGGAGGAAGTTGGAACATCCTCTAACAATGTGTTCCCAAAAGGGGCGGCGGAGCCAGAACTTTAGGGATGGCCGGCCCACACTCCCTGAGCCTAACCGAATCGATAGCCACATGTCCCGGCCATGAGCGGCTATCTGTAAGGCTCAGGGGCGTCGGGAACACGAAACGTTATAAGACATGGAGATATCGGAGTTTGTCCTTGGGGGTCTGTTGACGAAAACGAGATATTGCGTAACAGTAGAATAATAAGGAAGGATAATTTATATAACTGGAAGGAGTAGCCATATGAAAAAAATATCAGCAATAATTTTAGCAGTCTGTCTTGCCTTTGTTCTAGGTGCTTGTAGTTCTAATGTAATAAAACAAGAAGAAAAGTATACCATGAATGCTTCCTATTCTTATGGTGGGGATTTAGAAAAAACAGAAATTTCGTATGAAGTCATCATTAGCGGAACAGAAAAGGATATTGAAAACATTGATGCCTATGAAGTTCTAATCAATATGGATTACTTAGATTTGATGTTAGAAAACGGACCACATAGTACTCAAAAAGAGCTTGGGAAAACGCATTATTTTAAAATCACAGGTAATTTTACTTTTAACACAAATGGAAAAAGTAAAGAAGAAATAGATAAAATGAAGTTACTGGAAGGTATCAAAATCATCGATAAGGATAAAAACGAAGTGATTTTAAAGTTTAACAATTATTAGTAGTATCTTTAGTTTTTCATATGTCACATTCTTTATACTATACGAATGATTATTAGAAAAAAGAGTCGCCACATCTTATAACACACAAGGGGCGGCGGGGCAAGAGTTTGGGGATTGCCGCCCACATGTCTCTATCACAAGACTTGCAGCTGGGGATAGATGTAGGGATGGGCAAGTCTTGCGCCAGCCGGGAACGTTATACGTAATCACCATTTCGGAGGATTTTGTTTTGTAGTTAAAGGATCTTTATTTTAGGTCTAGATATAGCTTGATAATTTCTTTTATCTTTTCCTTATAAGTTTCGTTGTCAATACTCCCACATTTTTCTCCAAGACGTTCTTTTGAAATAGACCTTATTTGATGAGCCATTAGTATTGAGGCTTGAGGAAGTTTAGAAGCTTCTGGCTCAAGCAATAATTCTATAGGATAAATTTTTCTACCTTGTTTAAACGAAGTTAGACAAACAACAGTAACGATTGGAAGAGCCTGATTAACAGCTTCTTCAGAAATAACTAAAACTGGTCTTGTTCCAGCTTGTTCAGAACCTTTGATAGGATGTAGATCTGCCCAGAATATATTCCATTGATATATCATAATTTTTTATTCTCCCTAGTTGCTTCGAAATCTGAGTAATCAAAATCATTAATAACATCTTCAAGATCTTTAATAAACATAGGGTCTTCTGCAGCTTCTTTCATACTTATAAATAAGCTTTGTTTTTCAAGGTTTTTTACATAAGATTCGATAGCCTCTTTTACTGCAGCATTAACAGATGGAACATAGCCGTCATTTGAAAAATCTTTTAGTTTGTTTAGCAAATCAATTGGAAGTGAAAAAGTATAGTTCTTAATAGGTTGAGACATATAAACACCACCTTTAATATATTGTATATGTATATTGTACGATAATATGGGTCGCTATACAATGGCGAGGAGAGTATTTAATAAAAGTGGTGGCAACGTATAACAAAGTGTTCCCGCAAGGGCGGTGTGACAGGGTTTGGGGCTGACCGGCCATGAGCGGCATCTGTAAGGCTCAGGGGCATCGGGAATAAGAGACGTTGTATGACATGCATCAAAAACCATGTTCATTTATGGTCTAGGAAATACATGATTGGAGAAAGGATGAACAGATTGATTGACACTCATTTAAGCAGTTTTAAATTAAGATTTGCTCAACCTAGCGATGTTTCATTGATATTAGAGTTCATAAAGGAATTAGCTGAATGTGAAAAAATGTTGGATGAGGTAATAGCAACAGAAGACGTTTTAAGAGAGTCTTTATTCGAGAGAAAGACAGCAGAGGTTATAATCGGTGAATACCAGAGTAAACCAGTATGCTTTGCTTTGTTCTTTTACAACTTCTCAACATTTTTAGGGAGACCAGGTATTTACTTAGAAGATTTATTTGTGAAACCTGAAATGAGAGGAAAAGGGATTGGCAAGATAATGCTTTCACTTTTAGCAAAGCTAGCAATTGAAAGAAAATGCGGAAGATTGGAATGGTGGTGTTTAGACTGGAATGAACCCGCAATTAATTTTTATAAGCATCTAGGAGCAACTCCAATGGATGATTGGACAGTATATCGAATATGTGATAAGGAACTAAATGCGTTAGCAAGTTGTTTTAACGGGTCCCGGCCATGAGCGGCTATCTGTAAGGCTAAGGGGCGTCGGGGAGCAATACGAAAGGAGTAGCTTTGTGGAAAAAAACATTGATCCAAAATATATGGGAAAAGAATTTTGGAAAAATTACATGGAAATGTGGTTTGGTCGTGAGCTGATTGAAAAATGGAGTAAGTATGTGAAGGAAGAGACCATCTACTCTAACGATAGAGATATTCATCTTGAAGTGTATGACACTGGATATTCCGATAGACCTACATTAATCTTTGCACATGGTATAGCAGGTTATGCAAGAGTTTTATTACCGTTTTTAGTTCCCATTAGAGAGAAGGGCTATAACATAATTGCCCCTGATTTACAAGGATATGGATATAACAGTGGGCTAAAAGGAGATTTTGAATGGAATGCCCATGTTCAAAACCTTTATGATACAGTTGTTTATGCTAAGAAAAGGTTTTCGGGTAAAATTATTTTAGGTGGAGCCAGTATGGGAGGACCCTTAGCGTATGCAACTGCCACTCGTTTTGGAAATGTCGATGCTATAGCGTGTTGGTGCTTATGGGACTTTAGTGATAGAGAATTCATGTTAAAACAGACAAATACAAAAAGTTTTACCTATTTGTTAATTCCTCTATTTAAGCTATTGAGTCTTTTAGTAGGGAACATAAGACTTAAAACATACTCGTTGATCCCATATGACACTTTGTCAGACTCAAGCGAAATGAATGAGCTAATTAAAAGAGATCCACAGGCTGGAACTTACATTACGTTGAAGGGGGCCACAAGTTTAGTACTTCAAAGTACACCAGATATTCCTCATCATAAATTTAAACTCCCTGTTTTAGTTGTACAACCAGGTGCCGATCGAATGACCCCAATTAAATATACAGAGAGAACATTCGAAAAATTGGGTTCCAAGAACAAGAGGTATGTAAAGTTGGTAGGAGCAGATCACTTTCCAACTAAAAAGACATATTACCATCAATGGGCAGAAGAATTTGATAACTTTGTGCAACAAATATAGTCGGGGGTCAAAAACCTCGCGAGCCAAAAGTTCGTGTATCCGCGGGCACGTTAGGCGACAGACCATATAACGGGTTACAAAAGAATAAGAGGAGAGTTTTATAATGAATAAAAGAATTAAACCCTATTATATAGTTTTATTGATAATTATAACAATTTCTATTGTTTTGGTTGGCTGTGGTTTTAAAGTTGGATATAAAAATGGTTTTTCAGTCAAAGAGATGAATGCATCTTTCTCAGCACTATCTGATACAAAGGAAAAAACCATAGAAATTAAAAAAGGAAAAACAATAACATTTGATTACACTATTAATATAACAGAAGGTACATTAAATGCTAAATTTGAAGATTCATTAGGAAATAAAATAATAGTATTTGAGCCTAATACAAAGGGTAAGAAGTATTTAAAAATTGATAAAGATGATACTTTTAAAATAATTATAAAAAGCGATAATGCAAAGGGAAACTATAAGTTTAAATGGGATATTGAATAAAAAGTTTTTGAAAAGGAGATGTCCTACGGTAGCATCTTCTGAATCAACAATGTGTTCCACAAGGGGCGGTGC
>JAWSUQ010000262.1:0-4702 GCA_033549265.1 Bacillota bacterium | reverse complement strand
GGGAGCTTTAGATATTTACAGAACAAACCCATCATTCTTAGCAGACTTAGGTATGAAGCAAATGAATGTATTCCATCTTCCTTTCCTATTTAGAGATGTTGATCATGCTTGGGATGTTTTAAACAGCGAAATTGGTGAAGAGTTCCTTTCAGTTGTAGATAACTCAGGTACAAGAATGGTTGGCTTTGGATACTTTGCTGAAAGTCCAAGAAACTTCTTCTTTACCGACAAAGAAGTAACAAGTATTGCGGATTTAAAAGGTCTTAAGATTAGAGTACCGGAAAGTCAAATGTTCTTAGATATCGTTTCAACTTTTGGGGCTAACCCAACGCCGATTGCTTATTCCGAACTTTACAGTGCTTTACAAACAGGTGTAGTTGATGGAGCAGAAAACCCATTAACAGGATACTACACAAATAAATTCCATGAAGTAGCGCCAAACTATACACTTAATGGTCATGAGCTGGCGCCTAGTGTTATCTTATTCTCTGAGTTAACTTGGAATAAGCTAAGTGCTGCTGATCAAGACTTATTAAACGAAGCAATGAGAGAAACTGAAGTATTTATGCGTGCTCTTTCAACAGAAAAAGACCAAGAAGCAATTGACGGCATCTTAGCAGAGGGTGGCAAAATCCTAGAGCTTGACAATCCTCAAGAATGGGTAGATGCAGTGAGACCACTATACGAAAAATATGGTGCAGATTATTTAGATCTAATCGAAAGAATCCAAAATATATAATACAGCATTTAAGAAATTTTAAAGGGGCTAATCCAGTATTAGATTAGCCCCTTTAAAGTGAATAGAAAATTTTTTGTAATAGCATATGACCCATTAAATTACGGGATCTCCTTTCTTGTCAAGCTAGATAGCATTAAGGAAGATCCCATTTTTATAGAAAACAATTAGAATAACTTTAAAGTTGTTTATAAAAAATATAATCATTTTAGAATAGTAGAACTTACTTAAGTGAAGAGGTGAACTATGTTTAGCAAAATATTTGATAAGATATATGACCTTATTTTAAGTATTTGCAAGGTAATGCTATTATTTCAGGTTATCATCGTATCTTATGTTGTGTACGGACGTTATATCTTAAATAACACACCGGCCTGGGGAGAATCAGCAGTGTTGCTTTTAATGGTATGGGCATCGCTGATGAGTGCCGCCTTAGCAGTTAGAGATGACACCCATATACGAATGAGTATTATTGACTTAGTATTGCCAGAAAAGGCATTAAAGGTGTTAGAGTGGTTTAACTATCTGTTAGTATTAGGATTTGCTATCTTTATGATTTGGGCAGGGTATGAGTTAGTACAGCTATCATCCATGAGCATTATGCCAGGGTTAAAAATTAAGTCCTCCTACTTATTTGGAGCTGTTCCGGTAGCAGGAATATGCATACTGCTTATGTTAATAGGAAGGGTGAAGAAAACAACATGATTACAGATCCAATAGCTATAGCACTTTTACTGGGAAGCTTTGCGCTATTAATCATATTAGGTACCCATATAGCTTTTGCTATCGGGGTTTCAACAGTTATTACTACAATGTACCTTGGGATTCCTCTAATGACGGTTGCCCAGAATATGGTGAAGGGAATTAACGTATTTGCCCTGATGGCGGTACCTTTCTTTATTTTAGCTGGAGAAATAATGGGGTCCGGCGGTATCTCCAGAAGATTAATTGATTTGTCTAATGCTTTAGTAGGCTGGGTTAGAGGTGGCTTAGCCATGGTAAATATTATGGCTAGTATGTTCTTTGGTGGGATTTCTGGCTCATCTGCTGCTGACACTTCTTCAATTGGTTCAGTTTTAATTCCAATGATGAAAAAAGCTGGTTATGATGGGGAGTTCTCTACAGCTGTAACAATGACAAGCTCTGTGCAGGGTATCTTGATCCCCCCAAGTCACAATATGGTTCTGTTTGCCTTGGTGGCAGGAGGCGTTTCTATTGGAGAACTTTTTCTAGCGGGATTAGTACCAGGTATATTTTTAGGAGTAGCTTTAATGATCTTTGTTTACTTCCTATCTGCTAAGCGAAATTATCCTGTAGGAGACAAATTCAGTGCCAAGAATGCCCTAAAAAACCTGTGGGAAGCTGGCCTTGGATTAGGAACTGTATTAATTGTAGTTGGTGGTGTAATTTCTGGAATGTTCACTGCTACTGAGTCTGCAGCTATTGCTGTAGTATATGCCTTTATAGTAACCTTCTTTGTTTATCGGGAGATAAAGCTAAGAGAATTTTGGGGCATCTTAGGCAGAAGTGTAAAAACATTATCTATCGTAATGATTCTAGTAGGGACTGCCGGCGCTTTTGGCTGGTTAATAGCCTATTTAAAAATACCTGCTTTCATCAGTGCCAGCATCTTAGGTTTTTCTGAAAGCAAGATCGTGGTATTGTTAATTGTTAATGTACTGCTATTGTTCTTAGGGATGGTTATGGATATGGCATCTCTAATACTAATCATGACTCCAATTCTTTTACCTATTGTAACATCTGTTGGAGTAGATCCTGTTCACTTTGGGGTAATTATGATTCTTAATCTAGGGGTAGGGCTAATTACACCACCGGTGGGAAGTACCCTGTTTATTGGTAGTGCCATTGCCGGCATCAAGATTGAAAAGCTGGCTAAGGCCATGATACCCTTCTATCTAGTGTTAGTATTAACCTTATTAGTTGTTACCTATGTACCGGAAGTGGTGCTTTTCATACCAGAGTTATTGTTCAGAAAATAAAACTATTAATAAAGAACGTGATTGAGATTAGTTGTGAAAGGAATTGACATTATGACTGGAAGAGAGAGATTACTAGCTGTATTAAGAGGAGAAATTCCTGATAGGGTGCCTGTAAGCTTTTTTATTCAAGAGGAATTTCTGGCTTATTATTATCCTAATAAAGAAAAAGTAGATCGTGTTAAAGATGCTGTAGAATGTGGACAATATTTCGGCTTAGACATTATGCCAAGGAGCAGAGAGTTTGAATATCCCCACTTTTTAAAAAGAAGCTATCCAAACTGGGAGCTTAATCAGGAGCATAAAAAAGATAACGATAATTTTTGGCAGATTACTACTATTAAAACCCCTAAAGGGGAATTAAAGCAGGTTAAAGTTGCACCTTACGATAAAAGAGCAGGACATGGCCTGCATTTTTCTACTAAAGAATATCTAATAGAAAATGCTCGGGATTTTGAAATATTTTCTGAATATGTTCCTGAGCTAGATGCTGCCACCAGAGGGGCTATGAGGGAATACGCTGTCTATATTAATAAGGTTGTGGGAGACATAGGTCTAGCTGCTCCATGGGGCTGGAGCGGAGTATACAATCAAGCGGCTGAATACAGGAATTTAGAAAAGCTGTTGATAGACGTATATATGGATAAGGAATTTTACGATGCCTACATGGAAAAGCTTACTGCCATGATGGTTAACTACAATCAGGCTTATGCAGATACAGCCTTAGATTGTATTGGTCTTCAGGGTAATATTGCCAATAGCTCTGTCATAGGGGCCGACTATTTTGATGAGCATATTCTGCCTTATGAGCAAAGACTAGTTTCTGCCATCAAGGATACAGGAGCCTATACCCTTTACCATAACTGTGGCAAGGCAAAGGTGCTACAACAAAGCTATGTAAAGATGGGAATAGATATTTGGGAAACGGTAGCGGAGGCACCCTTTGGTGACAACACTTTAAAAGAAGCTAAAGCTGCCGTTGGTGATAAACTAATATTATCAGGAAACCTAGATCAGGTTAGTTTCTTGAAGACAGCGAACTTGAAAGAGGTAGAAAATAAGGTGATTGAGATAGTACAAACTGGGAAGCCGGGGGGGAAATATATCTTTGCTGCCTCTGACTTTTTGGAAAAAGATACGCCTATAGAAAATATTAAAAAAGCAATTGAAGTGGCTAAAAGAGAAGGTAAGTACTAAGGGGTGATTTAAAATGGAAAAGAAAGCTTTTAATTATAACCTTGCCGATTCTCAAGGGACTATAGTTAAGCCTATCGAACCGAAGTTATTTGACTTTGTCAAGTATCAGGAATATGAGGCTGGCCAGCTTGAGCAGAATCGAAAATTTTGGTCTGGGGATGCTGGGGTGGCTGTCTACCGAAGATTTAGGGCGCCAGAGGTTTTTTCATATGGCTGTAAGGATATGAAGCAATCCCTGGCCCTGCAGTTAGGCGCCTTGAACAAAAGTATCAGCTACAAAATGGATGTGGCAAACTTCTTAGAGCCTTGGTATGGCATTGGTACTATAGGCAGTGCCTTTGGCTTAACCTATGAGTGGCATGAGAACCAAGCTCCCGCCACTAAGGCGGCCTTTAAAAATGTAAAAGAAGCAGTGGCATACCCAGTAACTGCTGTGGATAAAACAGATATAGGCCGGCATACCTTGGAGATGATAGAATATTTTATGGACCAAACAAAGGGCAAGCTGCCAGTATCCTTTACAGATACCCAGTCACCATTAAACATTGCTGCTTCTCTAGTGGATATTAATCAGTTTTTTATGGACTTCTATGAAAATCCAGCAGAGTTGCAGCAATTGCTTGACTTAATCACTGACCTGCTGATAGATTTTACTAAAAAACAAAGGGAGCTAATTGGCGATGCGCTAGCGTTGCCTGGCCATGGTTTTTCTAGCAGCAGGGAGTTTACAGGGGTGGGTATGAGTGACGACATGATGATAATGCTGTCACCG
>JAWSUQ010000261.1:0-4722 GCA_033549265.1 Bacillota bacterium | reverse complement strand
CGACTAGTTGACGTATCTCAGGATGTAATCGTTCGAGAAGACGATTGCGGTACTGACCTAGGTGTTAAAGTAGAAGAAATAAAGGATGGCAATGAGGTTATTGAAAAGCTAGAGGAGCGGGTTGAAGGTAGAATAGCTATGGAAGACGTCTGCAACCCACAGACAGGGGAACTGATCGTGTCTGCTGGCAATATGATCAATGCCGACCAAGCTGAAGTGATTCAAACCTCAGGAGTTAAATCAGTATATATCCGCACAGTATTCACCTGCAAAACTCGTCATGGGGTTTGCAAGAGATGCTATGGTAGAAATTTAGCTACTGGCAAGCAGGTAGATATTGGAGAATCAGTTGGGGTTATTGCCGCTCAGTCTATTGGTGAACCAGGAACTCAGTTAACGATGAGAACCTTCCACACCGGTGGTGTGGCCGGGGATGATATTACTCAAGGTTTGCCGAGAATTGAAGAATTGTTCGAGGCTAGAAAGCCAAAGGGTCAGGCCATTATCACTGAAATTGAAGGGATAGTAAAAATTCTTGAAATTAAAGGTAAGAAAGAAATTGAGATTACCACTGAAGATGGCTTAAAGGAAAGCTACTCAATCCCCTACGGATCTAGATTAAAGGTGCGGGACGGGGATAAAGTTGAGCCTGGTGACGAGCTAACAGAGGGTTCAGTCAACCCCCATGATATCTTGAAGGTTAAAGGGATCAGGGGAGTGCAGACCTATTTGCTGCGAGAGGTGCAGCGGGTATACCGGCTTCAGGGTGTTGATATTAACGATAAGCATATAGAAGTAATTATCAGGCAAATGCTGCGGAAGGTAAAAGTAGAAGAGGCTGGTGACACCTTAATGCTGCCAGGTGGCCTAATTGACATCCTCGAATTTGAAGATGCCAACAGAGAGACCCAAGCCAATGGTGGAGAGCCTTCGACAGCTAAACCAGCGATTCTCGGTATCACTAAAGCTTCCTTAGCAACTGAGTCCTTCTTATCGGCTGCCTCCTTCCAGGAGACTACTAGAGTGCTAACAGAAGCAGCTATTAAAGGTAAAATGGATCCGCTGTTAGGATTAAAGGAAAACGTAATTATCGGCAAACTGATTCCAGCTGGAACAGGAATGTCTCGATATCGCAACATTAAGATTGAGTCAGATGAGATAGAGGCGGAAGAGCTCTTACCAGAAGGTGAAGAAAGCTTCATTAATAATCAATAAAAAATATTGACACTACAATGTTGAAGTGATAATATATACGAGTGTGTGATTTGTCTAAGGAGGTGCACAAATCATGCCTATGAACCTTTTGGAACAGGCAAAAGTTAAAACGATAGGAACAAAACAAACATTAAAGGCAATTCAAACTGGCAATGCTCAGGTAGTATTTATTGCCGATGATGCTGAAATTCATGTTACTAAGCCCCTGCTACAGTTGTGTGAGCAGCAGGGGCTTGAAATAATCAAAGTTCCTAGCATGGTCGAATTAGGAAAAGCTTGTGGAATAAAAGTAAAAGCTGCTTCAGCGGCCATAGTGAAAGAGTGAAGGAAGGAGGTGCAAGTTAATGCCTACAATTAATCAGCTAGTAAGACAAGGGAGAAAGGTAACACAAAAGAAATCTACTGCTCCTGCATTAAAGGAATCACCACAAAAAAGAGGAGTATGTACAAGAGTATATACTACAACACCAAAGAAGCCGAACTCTGCTTTGAGAAAAGTAGCGCGGGTTAGATTGACTAATGGTATTGAGGTGACTGCGTATATTCCCGGTATAGGGCATAACCTCCAGGAACACTCGGTAGTGTTGGTTAGAGGAGGCCGGGTAAAAGACTTACCTGGTGTTAGATATCATATTGTTCGTGGTGCGTTAGATACTTCTGGTGTTAAGGACCGTAAGCAAGGTCGTTCAAAATACGGCAGCAAGAGACCTAAAGTAGCTGCAAAATAGTATAAAAAGTAAATAGTGTAAGAGAAGGAGGGAAGTAGATGCCAAGAAGAGGAGGAGTACCTAAACGAGAGGTTTTGGCAGATCCGATTTACAACAGCAGGGTTTTGACAAAGTTCATAAACCAGTTAACGCTAGACGGTAAAAAGGGTGTAGCTGAAAAAATCGTATATGGTGCCTTAGATAAAATTCAGGAGAAGACTGGTAAAGATGCTATTGAGGTGTTTGACCAAGCTTTAAAAAATGTAATGCCTGTACTAGAGGTTAAAGCTCGACGAGTTGGTGGAGCTAACTATCAGGTGCCTGTAGAGGTTCGACCTGAAAGAAGACAAACCTTAGCTATTCGCTGGCTAGTAAACTATTCAAGACAAAGAGGCGAAAAGACAATGGAGCAGAGATTGGCTGCTGAATTAATGGATGCAGCTAACAATACAGGTGGCTCTGTTAAGAAAAAAGAAGATACTCATAAAATGGCAGAAGCCAATAAAGCGTTTGCTCACTACCGATGGTAATTAGTTTTACCGATGGCGGTGGCAGAAAGGAGGATAATAGTGGGAAGACAATTTCCGTTAGAAAGAACTCGTAATATCGGCATCATGGCCCATATTGATGCAGGTAAGACAACAACCACAGAACGAATTTTATTCTACACAGGAAAAGTACACAAGCTAGGTGAAGTGCATGATGGTGCCGCAACGATGGACTGGATGGTGCAGGAGCAGGAAAGAGGTATTACTATTACTTCCGCCGCAACAACTTGTCAATGGAGAGAGCATCGCATAAACATTATTGACACACCTGGACACGTTGATTTTACCGTAGAGGTAGAGCGTTCTTTAAGAGTATTAGATGGTGCGGTTGCTGTATTCTGTTCAGTTGGTGGCGTTGAGCCGCAATCTGAGACAGTTTGGCGCCAGGCAGATAAATACGGAGTACCAAGACTGGCCTATATTAATAAAATGGACCGAGTAGGTGCAGACTTCGAACGCGGTGTCAGCATGATAAAGAACAGACTTGGAGCTAACCCAGTACCTATTCAAGTTCCTATCGGTGCAGAGGAAAACTTTAAAGGTATTGTTGATTTAGTAAAAAACAAGGCTATTATCTATGTAGATGACTTAGGAACTAAGAGTGATGAAACAGATATTCCTGAAGATATGGTAGATATAGTGGCAGCTTATCGGGAACAGTTAATTGAGGCTGTTGCAGAAAGCGACGAAGAATTAATGATGAAGTACTTAGAAGGTGAAGAGCTAACAGAGCAAGAAATTAGAACAGGCATCAGAAAAGCGACAATAGCCGTTAAGATGATTCCTGTAGTATGTGGCTCCTCCTTTAAGAATAAGGGAGTACAACCGCTGCTAGATGCAGTAGTTGACTATATGCCGGCTCCAACAGATGTACCAGCTATCAGAGGTATTCACCCTGATACAGGAGAAGAAGATAAGCGAAATTCTAGCGACAAAGAGCCGTTCTCGGCTCTAGCATTTAAGATTATGGCTGACCCATATGTAGGAAAGCTAGCTTTCTTTAGAGTTTACTCCGGAGTATTGAATTCTGGTTCCTATGTATACAACTCTACCAAAGCTAAGCGGGAGAGAATTGGCCGAATTTTGCAGATGCATGCTAACCACCGAGAAGAAATTAGTGAAGTTTACAGTGGTGACATTGCTGCTGCAGTAGGCTTGAAGGATACAACAACTGGAGATACCTTATGTGACGAAAAGAGTCCTATTATCTTAGAGTCAATGAATTTCCCAGAGCCAGTTATTAACGTGGCAATTGAACCAAAAACAAAAGCAGACCAAGAAAAAATGGGTATTGCTCTGCAGAGACTATCAGAGGAAGACCCAACCTTTAGAGTGTATACTGATCCTGAAACAGGACAGACCATTATTGCAGGGATGGGAGAGCTTCACTTAGAGGTAATCGTCGACAGAATGCTGCGAGAGTTCAAGGTGGATGCTAATGTAGGTAAACCACAGGTAGCCTATAAAGAGACTATTAAGAATTCAACTAAGATCGAAGGTAAGTTTGTTCGACAGTCTGGTGGACGTGGACAGTACGGTCACGTTTGGTTAGAGCTAGAGCCTCAAGAGCCTGGCACAGGATTTGAATTTGTGAACAAAATTGTGGGTGGGGTTATTCCAAGAGAGTATATTCCCGCAGTAGGCAATGGTGTAGAGGAAGCTATGGCTAACGGCATTCAGGCTGGTTATCCAGCAGTGGATATTAAAGTAACCTTATACGACGGTTCCTATCACGATGTGGACTCTTCCGAAATGGCCTTTAAAATTGCTGGTTCCATGGCCTTTAAGGCGGGTGCTTTAAAAGCTAGTCCGGTTATTCTAGAGCCTATTATGAAGGTTGAAGTAACTGTACCAGAAGAGTACATGGGTGACGTTATTGGTGACATGAACTCCCGTAGAGGAAGAATTGAAGGGATGGAAGCTCAAGCTGGTGCACAAATAATCAGAGGTTTTGTGCCACTGTCTGAGATGTTCGGATATGCCACTGATTTACGGTCTAGAACTCAAGGACGAGGGGTTTACGTAATGCAGATCTCTCACTATGAAGAGCTACCAAAGAGCCTTGCTGAAGAAATTGTAGCAAAGAGAAAAGGCGAATAGTTATATTAATTAATAATTTAACGATGGAAAGGATGAAGGAAAATGGGAAAACAAAAATTTGAAAGAACAAAGCCCCACGTTAACGTAGGAACAATTGGACACGTTGACCACGGCAAGACAACATTAACAGCAGCAATTACAACAGTATTAGC
>JAWSUQ010000260.1:0-4750 GCA_033549265.1 Bacillota bacterium | reverse complement strand
GCAGCGAATTTAACGAAGTAGACTTAGAAGCATTTAGAGCTAAAATGCAGCCGCTATTTGAAAAGCATGCCAATGACGTAGGTGGAATGGATTTAATAAATAAAATAATAAATTACTAATTTTTATATCGACCATAAGTATTAAATTTAATAAAGTGGCTTCAACTAGAAGCCACTTTATTTATAACATAAATTATTTTCCCTTTAGAGAGGGGGGGCAATTTTTAGTGAAAAAGCTACTTTGGAAAATAAATGAATTGATATTTAGAATTGAATTGTTTTTAGGTGTATCCGTTATGACTTCGATAGTCTTTATTGTGTTCCTGCAGGTTTTTAATCGGTTTATTCTTAAGCAGCCATTGTCCTGGTCTGAAGAATTAGCACGATACTTATTCATAATATTAGTTTTTATAGGTCTTAGTGTAGCTACGAAAACAAGAGGGCATTTTGGGGTGGAGTTCCTTTTTGATAAGCTAAATGCCACCGGCCAGAAAATTGCTCGAGTTATATCAGATTTACTTATTATTGTATTTATAGGTGTAATCTTTGAGAGAAGCTTTATCTTAATCAACAGTGCCATGTATCAAAAGTCCGCTGCCATGGGTTTAACAGTAGGTTATATTTACTATACGATTCCTGTTTTTGCTGCCTTTGCAATTATCCATGTGGTAACTAATATTGTTGAAGAGGTTACTGGGGGGAATAAATTATGATATTAGTGATATTCGGTACTTTAATAGCCTTGTTTTTACTAGGAACACCGATAGTTTATTCCTTAGGAATATCATCGTTAGTAGCCCTTATGTATTTAGGCAACGTTCCGCTAATAGTAATTGTGCAAAAGATGTGGTCTGCTGTTGACAACTTTGCTCTGTTAGCTATTCCCTTATTTGTCCTGACAGGGGGACTAATGGAAAAAGGCGGGGTTTCTAAGCGAATAATCGCTTTTGCCTATGCAGTGGTAGGGAAGATTACAGGTGGCTTAGGGTTTGTCAGTATATCTTCATCTATGCTATTTGCGGCATTATCTGGATCAAGCCCAGCAACAGTGGCAGCTATCGGAGGCATGATCATTCCTTCTATGAAAGAAAAGAACTATGACCCCAACTTTGCAGCAGCTTTGCATGCTAGTGCCGGGTCAATAGGTGTAATTATACCGCCCAGTATTACTATGATAATTTATGCTGTAATTGCTGAAGAATCGGTTGGGAGATTATTTTTAGGAGGCTTTATCCCAGGAATACTAATCGGATTAGCCTTAATGGTTGTCTGCTATATTATCTCCAAGAAAAAAAATTATCCTAAAGAAGAACAAACCAGCTGGGTTAATATCTTTAAGACCTTTAAGGATGCTATTCTTTCTTTAATGGTAGCAGTAATCGTTATGGGTGGGATCTTATCGGGGATAGCAACTGCTACAGAAGCGGCAGTACTAGCTGTAGTTTACGCTTTTATTTTATCATTTTTTATCTATAAGGAGCTTACTCTAAGTCACGTGAAGGACGTTTTGGTGGAAACCGTCTTTATTACTGCGGCGGTAATGGGAGTGATGGCTACAGCGGGAGTTTTTGGCTGGATCTTAGTGACTCAACAGGTGCCCCAGATTATTGCTGGCTTTATCATGAATATCACTGACAGTCCAATATTAGTATTTATGATGATCAACGTAGTACTGCTTTTGATTGGGACCTTCTTGGATACTGGTGCTGCATTAATCATATTTGTTCCGATGTTAATACCAATAGCTCAAGCCTTTGGGTTTGACCCAATTCACTTTGGGGTAGTAACAGTTGTAAATCTTGCTATCGGTATGGCTACACCGCCATTAGGCATCTGTTTATTCGTGGCCTGTCGAATAGCTAAAATTCCTTTAGTTAAAATTATTAAACCGATAATGCCGTTTTTGGCTGCTATGATCGCGGTGCTGTTTCTAATAACTTATGTACCCGAAATAGTACTGTTTTTACCTAATTTATTTGCAAAGTAGGAGGTGTGCTAGGTGAGATCAAGAGAAAGAGTCTTAAAGATGAATAAGGGTGAGAAAATAGACAGGGTTCCGTTTATGCCTACTTTATATGAGCATTGTGCTGCATTAATCAACAAAACCCCTTCTGAGGTAGCGCAGGATAAGAGCTTATTTATAGAAGCCCAGCTCAAGGGGTATGAAGTATATCAGCATGATTTAGTAACAGTAGGTATGGATATATACAATGTGGAGGTAGAAGCGTTAGGAGCAAAAATTGCCTATTCTCAATCAATTGATGTACCAGGAATTAGCTTTCATCCGTTGGCAGAGGTTGAAGACCTGACTGGCCTAAAGCTTCCTAACCCAGAGCAAGATGGCAGAATGCCAATGTTTTTAGAGGCGGCTGCAGAAATAAATAAGCAAATAGGCGATGAGGTTATTGTTAATGGTACTATCGTAGGACCATTTACGCTAGCTGCTTTATTGAGGGGCTTTGAAAAATTCATTATGGATATTATGATGAATCCTGATTACGCCCGGCAACTGCTTAACTTCTGTGCCGATGTGGGCGTCCGCTATGGAGAAGCGATGATTAAAAGAGGAGTAGGCTTGTCTATCAATGAATCATGGATATCTCCTCCTTTAATGTCACCTAAGATATTTAAGGATGAGGTGCTCCCATGGGAAAAATATTTGATAAGTGAGCTTAAAGCAAAGGGCATTGCCAATATTGGTCTTATTTCGGGTGGAAATACTACCGCCATTGTAGATGACATGATTCAAGCAGGGTCCTCTTTAATTATGGCCGATTATGGCTGTGATTTAGGGTATTTTAAACAAAAAGCAGATCAAGCGGGGATAACACTGCGTGGCTGTATTGATTCCAAAATGCTGGAAAAAGCTTCTGTAGAAGAAATTAATAGTGCAACAGAGCAGGTACTACAGGTTGGCGTAAAAGGTGGGAAATTTGTAATCGGCTGTGGGGTAGTATCTTATAACACTCCGACAGAGAAATTATTGGCATTTAAAAATAGTGTGGAACAGTTCTGCCAAAAACAGTAAACAAAGCATAAGTTTATGACAGTGGAAGGGTGAGACCCATGAATTATACCAAGGTTATGGTTTTGAAGGAATTTAACAAGCCATTGGTGCAAGAAGAGATGGTAATTCCTGAGTTGAAAGATGGAGAAATTCTTGTGAAAATTACTGCTGCAGGAGTATGTGGATCCGATGCTCACATGTGGCGTGGAAAAGATCCTAGGACACCTTTGCCCATTATTTTGGGACATGAGGGAGTAGGTATAGTGGTTGCTATAAAGGGAAGTAAAACAACTATTTTCGGTGGGGAAATTAAAGAAGGCGATAATATCCTCTGGCATCGTGGTATAAGCTGTGGTACCTGTTATTATTGTCAAATTATAAAACAGCCTGCTCTATGCGAAAAACGCTGGGTTTACGGTATTCATCGCCCAATTAATGAGCCTCCTTACTTAGTAGGTTGCTATGGAGAGCATATTATCCTAGCAGCTGGTACTGATATCTTTCCAATTCCTAAGAATGTACCACCTAAAGTATTAGTGTCAGCCTCATGCTCTGGATCTACTACAGCCCACGGCTTTGATTTAGCACCTCCAAAGCCTGGAGAAACAGTAGTTATCCAAGGTCCAGGACCTTTGGGAATCTATGCTGTTGCCTTTGCTAAGGCTTACGGCGCCAAAGAAATTATCGTTATTGGTGGGACTGCCGAAAGGATAGCTATGTGCAAGGAGTTTGGAGCTACAAGGGTTTTAGATAGAAATAGCTATAGTGAGTCAGAGCGAAAAGAGGCTGTGCTGGAGTTAACCGATGGTAGAGGCGCTGATGTAGTTTTTGAGGCGGTGGGAACACCTCAAGCGGTTAAGGAAGGAATTGGCCTGACTAGGGTAGGGGGCAGATACGTTTCTGCTGGTTTTGGTGAGCCCAATGGAACAGTAGAGCTAGACTGCTTTCAGGATGTAGTCAGAAAAAATCTCCGCTATCAGGGAGTATGGGTAAGTGATACTAAACATACTTACCAGGCTTATCAGCTTGTTTTGCAAAATATAGAACTATTCAGCAAGATGGTAACTCATGAATACAGTCTCTGTGACGCCACCACAGCTTTAGAAAAGATGGAATCCAGGGAGGCTATTAAGGCAGTATTAATTCCTTAAGGAGAGAAAATATGAAGAAAATAACATGCGATATATTAGTGGTAGGAGGCGGAGGAGGGGGCCTCAGGGCTGCGTTGGCAGCGGTAGAGGAGAACCCAAAGCTTAAAGTTGTGTTAGCTACAAAAGGAGCTCTTGGCAAAAGTGGAGTAACGGCTTTAGCTTGTTCTGATAGAATGGCCTTTCATGCTACGCTAGGTCATACAGAACCCCAAGAAGAAGGATCATGGAAGCATCATGCCAAGGATATCTATGAGATAGGCGGGAAGGTTTCTGATGGCAGTTTAGCCGAAATTTTAGCCAGGCAGGCAGAGGATGCTTTTAATTACCTTGATCACTTAGGGGTTCCCTTTGTGAAACGAAATGGGTTAGCGGATCAATTTATTACCGATGGCTCTGACTTTCCAAGAGCCTGCTACACTGGTCCTAAAACAGCAGTCCATATAGAAGAGGCACTAGTTAAAGAGCTAAAAACGAAGAATATCGAAGTAATAGAGTACTGTATGGTAGCAAAGCTGCTTACTGACAAAAATAGTGTGGTCGGAGCAATTGCCCTAGATACAAGAGAAGATGAGCTGACAAAGACCCTTTTTCTG
>JAWSUQ010000259.1:0-4758 GCA_033549265.1 Bacillota bacterium | reverse complement strand
CCCGCTGTCTCTGCCCTCCGGAAAGGGCTTTAGGCTTTCGCTCTAATAGCTCCTCCAAATCAAGAATTCGGGCTGCCTCCAACACGTTTTCCTTTATCTCTGCCTTAGACATTTTCCTCATTTTTAAGCCAAAGGCCAAATTATCGTAAACAGACATGTGGGGGTATAGCGCGTAGTTTTGAAAAACCATAGCAATATCCCGATCTTTAGGCAATATATTATTAACTAGTTTCTGATCTATATACAATTCACCTGAGGTTATTTCCTCAAGCCCTGCAATCATGCGCAAGGTGGTAGACTTACCGCATCCAGAAGGGCCTACCAATACTAAAAATTCTCGGTCGTTAATGAGTAAGTTAAAATCATGAACTACCATTAAGTCACCATATTTTTTATGAATACCTTTCAACTCAACTTGTGCCATTTTTTATCCCTCCAGTTCCTTCAGCAACATTCACCTTAAGCCAGGTCCTTTTCTCTTCTCCCGGTCCTATTATACCCGCTTCATTTGCAGCTGCAGCTTCCTTTAAAACCGGAACCTTGCAGTTAAATGGCTCTAGTGCCACACAATAGGCCCTTCCATACCATGGATAATTTCCCTTACTACCGTTTTCTTGCCAAAACCATAAATTGGGGAATTCCTTGATATCCCATTCTAACCCAAAGGTAACGCCGTTAACAGGATTTATAATACGATACCAGGCTTCTGTTAGATCAGTAATAAAGCACATATCCTGATAACCGCTCCCTTCCTTCATTAACCTACTTAGGTCAATCTCCTCACCCTTGACACCTTTAGCAAAAGGCCAGCTGCTCCGTTGCCCCTCCACCAGCCTGCTTCCTGCCACCTGGTGAAGGCCAGTGATAACAGTACCACCTGGCAATTGGACTAAACAATATTCATTTAAAAAAGGTTTGCCTATGGCAGGATGATGACCCCACATATATTGCATAGGAAATCTGCCCTCATTCACTAGCCTTTCTTCAATTGCTAACGAACTTATTCCTTCCCTTATGGTAAAGGTCTTCTCCAGATAAAAAGGCGTTTTTACCGTTCTGACCCAAAACTTAATAGAAACTTCCTCTGGTTCATCTACAATGATTACTTTGTCCCAGCTTAAGAGAGCTACCTCACCATGCTGCCCTAGGTCAGCTCCCAGATAGCTGCATGCGTTCCCCCCATTAGGAAAAACTTCCTGCCAGCCTCCCTGATAGTAGTCCATAAAAAAGCTATTCTGAGGCACTGCCAAAGGCAGCTGTCGATATGGATTAGTTAACCCTTGAGGCGACCGCCACATAAAGTCTATGTCCTTTTGTTTATATAAAAACTCATATATATCTGTCCCTTTATCCTGTAAAATAGTTACCCTTAACAGCTGATTTTCCAGCACTATTGCTCTGAGACCTTTAATCTCCCATTCTGACCAACGGCAGCCATAATTTCGCTCTGGCTTAACCATCTATATCTCTCCAGCTGCCACCAGCTTTGCTGCTCTAACTAAAGCGTTAAAGTTCTCCTGAGGTGTATCCTTAGGTACCTCACAGCCGGGGCTTAACATGTAGCCTAATCCACCAATTTCAATACACTTCTTAGCTTCTGTCAGCACCTTTGCCTCAGATCCCTTTAACAATATATCGCTGGGGTTTAAGTTGCCCTTGATGCATACATTACTTAGCGTTGATCTAGCAGTAGCTAAATCTACCTTTGAGTCGATATTAACCAAATCTACCCCTAGCTCCTTAATATAATCTAACAAATGAGAGGCATCTCCACAAATATGGTACTTGACCTTAGCCCCTTTACTCTGCAATGCCTCTACTACTCTTTTTGTATGGGACAAAACGTAGCTTTCATAGTTTCTGGGAGAAATCAGGGAAGCAACTGCATCTCCTATTCCAATAATATGGGCCCCAGCTTCGGCCTGAGCAACCCCAAAATTTATGGCCAACTCAGTGGTAAACTGAAGCAGCTCATTCACAAAGCTTTCATCTTCCACCGAGTCCATCATAAATTCAGTTAAGCCTCGCATTATGGCTGCACTTTGGTAAGGCCCCTCAATCCATCCTAAAACAGGTACTTCTCCACCACCAAGCCTATTAAGCTCTGCCACCCCTGCCACTTTGTCAGCCAGCCTGACGGAATCTTGAATCACTGGCAGCTTAAGCTTTAACAAATCCTTTTTATCTACAATAGCTTGTTTCTTTTCTATCGGCAGGTCATCCTGGGGAAATTCAATTAAAGCCCCACAAGCCTCAGCCTCCCGATACGCATCGGTATCGGCAGTGACAATATCGTAACCAAAGCGCTCTACCACCGCCATTTGAGCTTGAGCCATTTTGCGGTAATCGGTGCAATAGCTGCCATAGGGCACCTGAGCAAACTTAGCTGCAAAGGCCATTACAAAAGGACAAACTGGGGTCCGATCCACTGGCTGCATTGATAATGCTGCCAACACTCTCTCGTAAGAATTCATTTATCCCACCTCACTTTTCAAGGCTTCACTCTTACCACAATGCTTTATCAAAAAGTCTTCTAACTCAGCTATCCCAGGAGCAGCTGCTCCCCCACCATAGCTAGAAGCAGCCATGGCACCACAGGCGCTGCCAAGCTTTAAACATTGAGAGGTAGATAGATCCCTTAAGTAACCATACAGAAATCCGGCGTCAAAAGCATCTCCTGCGCCCACTGCGTCAACAGCATCTACCTTAAAGGCGGGCTGGTGCCAAATCTGTCCCTGATCCTTAGCAATTGCTCCCATACTACCTCTAGTAATAACTGCCACCGGCACCACTGCACTAAGCTTATCTAAAGCCTTATAAACATCCTTCTCACCCGTAAGCTTGCGGGCCTCCGTTTCATTTGGAAAGAACAGATTAATGCCTGCTAGTATCCGATGCATTTTATCCCAGTACTGCTCATAGTCGTCATATCCTACATCCAAGGAAACGGACAAGCCCTTAGTCTTTAACTCCGTCACCAGATGTACATAACCATCAATTAAGTTTTGCCAATTAAAGCCTGCCACGTGAATGTGACGGGTATTTAACTTTTTTTCTAGAAGCTTCTCCGGTTGATACAAATTATTGTTACCCATATAGCTAATGAAGGCCCGATCCTTGCCTGAGGTTAAACAAATGCTTATTCCTGTATTAGCCTCGCTGGTTACCTCCATCAGAGAGGTGGATACTCCCGCCCCTTCAAGCTCCTCCATTATATATCTGCCAAACTGGTCATCACTTACTACGCTAAAAAGAGCTACCTTTAAACCAAGCTTAGCTAATCCAATGGCTGTATTGGCTGCACTTCCACCTATAGTCACCGCCATGCTGTCCACAAATAACTCCTGACCCATTTTGGGGACCCCGTTAAAGCTGCTTGGTATGATGTCTAAATTAACGTCTCCTGCCACAATAATATCTAAATCATGCACTGTCTTCTTCACCCCTTGCTGAATATATTTAGATCTTGCTTCAAGGAAGCAGTCGTTCAGGGGTCACCCTTAATGAACTTATGTATCTTACAAAGCCTTCGGCATAGCCAACTCCACATTGGAACCCTCTAAAGCGGCCACAAATCCTGATAAATTCCATAATATCCATATTGTCATGGTCCTTAAGCCAGTTAATTTGACTTAAGTGCTCTCCCAGCATCTGTTCCTTTAATGAAAAAGTCTTTGTTACATCCACGTATTCAGAAGGTGTAAAATTTACCCCTGCGTAGTTATCCATAAAGTAAATCTGCGGTACCTTATGGATAGCAGGAAATTCAGTCCTAATGTGGGGCACCGATACCATAAAGCTAGCATCAACCGCCAGCCTAGACACAGCTACATGGTCTGCATGATAGTCAGCAGGATGGTGGGTAATAATTACATCAGGGTCGGCCCTTCTAATCAGGTCCACCACCTTCCACCTGGTGGCCAAGTCTTGTTCTAATATTTCTCCATCTTTAAATCCCAGGTTATAAACAGGCGCATTTAAGTAAGCACCTGCCCTGTTGCTCTCTTCAATCCTAATCTTCGCCAGCTCCTCTGGAGGTATCTCCCGATGCCCCTTATCACCTACACAAGCAACCCCCATAATAACCTGATGACCAAGCTGCTGATATTTAGCCAAGGTGCCCCCACAGGATATCTCCAAATCATCAGGATGGGCGCCAAAGCCTAGAATCCGCAGCTTCCTGCCATTTGTTGCTGTTGTCATATTAATCATCCTTTCTATCCTTTCACTGCTCCCGCTGTCAAGCCCTTAATAAATTGCTTAGACATTATTAAATAGAATATTAAAGCTGGAATAACAGCTACTGTTAGTGCTGCAAAAACAGTAGGCCAATCGGTCTGGAATTGTCCGAAGAAAATAGCAGTTCCTAAAGGTACTGTCTTCAAAGCTTCATCCTTAATAAAAATTAACGGAAAATAAAAATCATTCCAGATGGGGATGAAGTGATAAATTGCTGCAGTTGCTATAGCAGGCCTCAGCAGCGGCAAGTATATTCTAGTCAGAATTTGCCAGTCACTACAGCCATCAATTTGGGCCGCCTCCAGCATCTCCTTAGGAATCTGCTTGACAAAGGCCGTGATAATAAAGATCGAAAATGGAATGCCCATGGCAGTATAAATCAAAATCAGCGCCAGCAAATTATTGAATAGGTTAAGGGACTGAAATATCTGAAATAAATTAATTACCCCCAAGCGAATGGGAATCATCATCCCTGCTAAAAAGAACATGTATATCAGCTTATTCCCCTTAAACTCATAT
>JAWSUQ010000258.1:0-4765 GCA_033549265.1 Bacillota bacterium | reverse complement strand
CTATGATAGTAAAGCCATTCCTGACCATAACTTCAGTGAGGATATCCATGTTTATTCTAGCTTCAGGGTCCATTTGAGGATAGCTTCTAGAGGCCTTTTCAGTAAAATCATCAAATTCAGTAGGCATTAAAACCTCTACTCCCTGGGCATCTACCAAGGTTACGTCAACGGCAGCTCCACGATTATGTCGTGAACCATTATCAGGGTGGGCCACAAATCTGTGATCCTGGACTAATTCCCATAACACCTCTTGTACATGTAAGGGACGATAAGCATCCCAGACTTTAATCCTATAACCCAGCTCTAGTAGCTCGCTATTGGCTCGGGCCAACTTTAAAGCTGTTTCATAGCGCAGCAATGCTATTGCTGCAGCATATTGCTGTCTGCCTGTAAAATTATTGCTTGTAGCGTAGCGTAAGTCGATTACTATGGATGAGTCTAACCCCTCAATCAGTGCAAGACCTGTTAAGCGCTTTAGCTCTTCCTGCTTTAACATGTTAAGTTCCCTAAACCTATGGTTTTCAGCAGTTAAAGCAGTAATTCTTTCCTCTGTATTTTGATTATTGTCCAGAGGCTTTTGTAATGTATCAGGAGTTAAATTATAATTAACTGCTAGCGAATAGGCAAAACCAATTATTATCACTATTGCCATAGTAATCTTTGAGGTATTACTCATTACAATCATCCTTATCAATCATGGCTTCTACTACATTATATCCAATCACCTTCTTATTAATGAAAAATCTATTTAACCTTTTCCACCAGGTTGTCCCAATACCTGCGCGGCATAAACTGACGCTGGAGCTTAGGATTGGAACGTTCTTTGATAGATATATTCTCAAAGAAAGTTTGCCAAAGGCTTTGAAAGCGTGCCTCCTCCTTGGAGCGTACCAGCTCGCTTTGCAGCTGGTCTAAAGTAACAATCCATTCCTGTTTATTAAATAGAACCGCTAAGCCTCTTTTTAGATCATGGATGATCCAGCTTTGTCCCCTAAGCCTTGAGGCGAAATGTGGAGCTAATAATGTCACCACGTTATGGTCTGGCTCAATAGTGGCATAGTATACACCACCTTCAAGCTCCTGAAAGCGGACTAACCCCAACAGACGATGGCGCTCTTTGCCTACCTTCTGGTAAAGCTGATGAATATTATGGACACAATTATCTGTAAGCATATAATCTACCTGCTTTCCAATACGAAAGCCCAGCTGGAGATATTGATATATTAGGGTACTGGCATCCTTTGTCTCTGATAGAAAAGCATAATAAACGTGTCTCATAGCTTGGGAAGATATCTTCTGTTTGATTCCATTAAGTACCTTCTCAGCCTTTAGCTCATCTGTAGAAATATGAATAGGGGTAGTGAAAAGGTTAGTGGAGATATCTCCAACTGGGACTATTTGCTGGGGCTTTGTATCACTATAATATGCTGCATATATGGCTGTTAGCAAGCCGGAAAAGCTACCATCGTAGCTGAAAATTATCATGTACTTACTCCTTCCTTTCACCTAGAGTTGTATTACTAGGTCTCTATAATCCCCTCTGTCAATTATGCTTTATTGCTGTAATATTGCTGGAAGTTCTGGCCATAAGGAAAGCTGTTCCCAGCTTTCCTTTTGCGTGCTAGTAATGCTGCTAGGTAATAATGATTGTCTAATAACCTCTTCTTTGAAGCTTTTTTCCCCGTGGTATTTACCGTTACAGGTAATAAAGAAACGAGCCCGCTTCATCACTACTCCAAACTTCTTTAAATCGGCGAAATCTAATGCTGCCATCTTCCTTGCCATAAGAATTCTCCTAGCTGACTTAACTCCTATACCGGGTACTCTTAGTAGTTTGTTGTAATCGGCTCTATTTACTTCTATGGGATAATGCTGGAGGTTCTGTAGGGCCCATTGAGATTTTGGATCTAATTCCAGATCAAAATAAGGATTGTTATCTTTGAGAAGCTCATCGGCATTAAAGCCATAAAAACGCAGCAGCCAGTCTGCTTGATAAAGCCGGTGTTCCCTGGTGAGGGGAGGGGCTACAACTTGATTAAGTTTAGGGCTGTTTGCCACCGGGACATAGGCTGAGTAATAAACCCGTTTCATGCTAAAGCCATGATAAAGACCTTCTGATAGCTTAATAATTTTTTTATCAGAATCCTGTGTAGCACCTACTATTAACTGGGTGCTTTGGCCTGCTGGTACAAAGGACGGGGTCTTCATATATTTTTGGCGCTCTTCCTTTACCTGAAGAATTTGAGAGCCTATTAATCCCATCGGCTTTACTATATCTTCCTTTTTCTTTTGAGGAGCCAATAGCTTTAAGCCTGTGCTAGAAGGCAACTCGATGTTGACACTCATGCGGTCAACTAATTGACCAGCTTCAATTATTAAACGGGAATCCGCCCCAGGAATTGCTTTAAGATGAATGTAGCCATTAAATTGATAAAAATTCCGCAGCTTTTTCACCGCTTTAACTAATAGCTCCATTGTATAGTTAGGATTTTTAATAATGCCTGAGCTTAAGAATAAGCCTTCTATGTAATTACGTCGATAAAAGTTAATAGTTAACTCCGCCACCTCTTCGGGAGTAAAAGCAGCTCGCGGGATATCGTTAGAAGTTCTATTTTCACAGTAGGCGCAATCGTAAACGCAAAAATTAGTAAACAGTATTTTCAGAAGAGAAATGCAACGGCCATCATCAGACCAACTGTGGCATATTCCACTGATGGCACCGTTACCAATGCCACCGGGGACATTTTTGCGAGAACTGCCGCTTGACGAGCAGGAGACATCGTATTTGGCGGCAGTAGATAGAATTGTTAGCTTTTCCTGAAGATTCATCATAATAACCCCTTATTGTATACTTGTAATTATTATAGCAAACATTTGTTCTGATTGACAATACTTTTAATTACTTTTACATCATTAGGAATTAGCAACTATAAAATGACGCATAATAAAGTAAAACTTGTTAAAGGGGGTGAAAAAGATTAAAGTTCAAGATAAGTTAACTCTAACAGGTATAACTAGCGATTCGCGAGAGGTCAAACCGGGATATGCATTTATCGCCATCTCAGGGTTTAAAGAAGATGGCAACAAATATATTGGTGACGCTGTTAAAAGAGGCGCTGCAATAATATATACTGATAAGCAAATTGTTGAAGCTGATTGGGACGTACCAGTAGTTTTTGTAAAAAATGCTAGAAAAGAACTGGCTAAATTAGCAGATAGATTCTATCAAAGCCCTAGCAAAAAAATTAACTTAATCGGAGTAACTGGAACTAATGGTAAAACTACTACTACATATATAATTCACAGCATCTTGAATAATTGCAATAATCCGGCAGGGCTTTTGGGAACCATTGATTACAAGATAGGAAATGAAAGTATCACCAGCAAGTTAACAACCCCTCATAGTACATTTATTCAGCAGTTCCTGAATCAACTGGTTGCTACCAACAATAAGGCTGCAGTAATGGAGGTCTCTTCTCATGGAGTTAAGCTTAACCGCGTAGCGCAGTTAGATTTTGATATCGGAATATATACTAATTTAGCACCAGACCACTACGATCTACATCCAGACTTTGCAGATTATTTAAACACAAAGAAATCTTGGTTTGATAGCTTAAAAGAAAGCGCTTGTTTAATATACAATAAAGATGATACTTTTGCCTCAGAGATGGTTGGAAGCAGTCCAGCCGCTACTAAAATTTCCTATGGCTTTGGTGAAAACTGTGTTGTCAGAGGAGATAACAGAAAGATAAATGAAAAAGGCCTAAGTCTAGAAATTACTATAACTGAGCCCTTTTCGGGAATTGCTGGAAAAATAGGCAGATTCAACCTTGAACCTCAATCAATTACCATTAATACTGCTATGTTAGGAAAGCATAACTGCTATAATGTTATGGCGGCTGTTACTGCTTGCCTGGTGCATGGAATTCCATTATCCAAGATCCAAGCTAGCTTGCAAAAATTTCCTGGAGTATGGCGTAGGATGCAGCTAATTCAGCAGGAGCCATTTTTTGTAATAGATGATGCGACCCATAACCCACAAAATTATGAGGCAGTTTTTGAGGCTACTAGAGAACTGCCCTATAATAAAATGTGGGTAGTGGTAGGAATAAGGGGGAATAGGGGCTGGCAGATAAACTATGAAAATGCTATTGTCATCGGCAAATATTATCAAGAATTAAAGTTCAATCTGGCTGTCACCAAAAGTCTAGATACAAACGGTCCCTTAGATGAAGTATTTCCCGAAGAAGAGCAAGCTTTTACCCGGGCTTTGTGGGAGCATAAGGTAAGCTTTGATTTATATGATGAGCTATTTGAAAGCTTAAGGGAAGTATTAGGAAAGGTGCAAAAAAATGACCTAGTATTGCTTCTTGGAGGACATCCCTTTGATAATGTAAATCAGATGGTTGAACCCTTTATTAATAATAGAATAGAACAGCTTGTTCCAGACTCACTAGTCAATACCGAAGAAAAAGCCCTAAGGTGCTAAAATTAAATTTGACCTCTAAATACCCTTATGATATAGTTAAATAAGAAGAAATTAATATCCTCGTTAGGTGAGGCTACTGTATTGAACATAGTCCACTGCCCAGAAATGTCGAGAGACGCCAATGGGTAGAACAGGCACTGCCGGATTAAGGCTTTGCATAATGTGGATGAGTGTATGCTCTACGTCATACAGAGTCAAAGCTCAATGAGTGGAGGAAGGTTTTTTACGTATGCGTTTACCAAGAAGACTTTCCTAAAATATTTTGGAAAGTCTTTT
>JAWSUQ010000257.1:0-4805 GCA_033549265.1 Bacillota bacterium | reverse complement strand
CCTAGTTCAAACCCAAGGACCTTGTCAAACTCCTCCCCTTTAGCTGTAACCATTACAATTGGAATATCAGACTTTTTTCTGATTTCTTTACATAAAGTAAGTCCATCTATTTCGGGCATCATAATATCTAAGATAACTAAATCAAAATTATTATTAGCCATCTTATCTAATGCTTCTTTGCCATTACTGGCCTCTATGACCTGATAGCCTTCTTTTAGCAGATACATCTTAATAAGATCACGCATTCTAGCCTCATCATCAACTATCAATATTTTAGTAGTCATAGAACCCCTCATTTCTTATATAGTAATACTAAAAAAAGGATGTATAATGCTATAACCATCCTTTTCCTGTTATGTGTCAAGTTTTGATTTTTTATATAATTGAATAAAGTTTAAAATAAATTTTAGCTCATTTGACTTTAAATTGCAAATCAAACGTAGTACGGCTTGGACCTGACTCTCTTGCAATAACTCTCTTAAATCGTTGCTTAAAATTGGCATTAAGTTTTCGCCATCATAATTATCTAAGACGAAATAACAGGGGGATATTCCTAACACTAGGGCTAACTTTTCAACTGTTTTCAAAGATGGTTGTACCTTTTCATGTTCTACTTGACCTATTAAACCAGCGGACAACCCCGCCAATTCAGCTAATTGGTGCTGAGTTAATCCTTGTTCTTCCCTTACTTGCCTAAGTTTTTTTCCTAAAGTATCTAGATTTTCTGATTTTATTAATTGATCCTTAGTAACATTTAAGGTTTCTGCCAGCTTAGCAACTGTTTTTAGAGACGGCTGCTTTGACTCCCTTTCAATCTCACTCAAATATGATGGAGATATACCTGACATTTTAGCAAATTGGGATAAATTATAACCTCTTTGTTCCCGCAATAATCTAATTTTTCCTCCATATATTAACAGCGAAACCACCTCATCCTTATCTATATATACCCCTACCATGTATAAAAATATTGTACTATGACAGAATATTTCTGTCAAGCAAGGAGTTCTTTAGTGATAACCGCATCAAGATGGGCTAATGTATTGCATTGAAACATGCGGGAATATTTGGTGAGCATTGGTATTGTTCTTGTTTCTTCCCATTGGGCTTTAGGTAAAGTATTAAGCCATATTACATCTTTAGCTGCTTTATCAACCTGTTGTAAGTATTTAATTGCGTCTTTTAAAGCCATAGTTTTAGCATCACTCATAATTATAACAATAGTATTGGTTTTTATTATTTTTTCATTTTCTACTAACTGCTTTAAGGACTCTCCAAGATTAGTGCCTTCTCCCCAAACTTTGCTATTATTTATGATTTGAAGCATAGTCTCCGTGAAATCTTCATTTTTCTTGAAATATCTAGTAACTCTTTCAAGCTTTTCTGCAAAAACAAAACTCTCAATATTTTTAACCACACTTGCCAATCCATATATAAACTGAAGTACAAAAGTGGCATATTTAGCCATAGAACCAGATACATCACATACTAGGATAAGCTTTGGCCGTTGCACTCGCTTAGTAGTATGCTTTAACTCAAGTAATGTACCTCCATACTTCATATTAGCCCTAATACTTCTGCGAATATCAATTCGCTTAATTTTATTGCTCTGGCGATATCTTCTTGATACCCTTGCAGCTAATTTTTGGGACATTTTCTCTATCAAAACCTGAACTCTGCCAATTTCATCGTTGGAAATGTTTTTCATATCCTCATTAACAATATTGACTTCTTCTTTAGCTAAGTCTTTTTTTACTTGATAATATAAGCTATTCAGCTCCTGATCCCCTAAATCTACATCTAATTCTTTATAACCGTCTAGCTCCTCCGTTAAATAGCGTTTCCAATATTCAAGAGAGCCTTTAATGACATTTTCAATAACTGGTTTGAAATTTTCTTCAACATTTTTCCCCTTGGTACTCCGGTCTAAAAATTGCTGTATTTTTTCTTGCTGTTGAATTGGCAGTTGAGAATATAAATATTTTTCCTGATCACTTAGGTCTAAAGGCATCTCTTTAAATTGCAGCTCTTCCTCAGCCTGACAAATATCCTCGCTCAAGGAATCTAGACTGTCACAATATTCTGACTGAACCTGACTTCGTTCAGCTTTGTTTGCAAAATAAGTATTAAAAGTTAATAGAAAGGTTTTGTAATCTTCCTTATTTTTTACCAAGGTACTACCTAAGACTGCTTTGAACTGATTTTTTTCTAAAATATCAATTTCCACCAGTCCTTTAAAGCAGTCTATAGTTTCAGCTAAACTAACTCGTACTCCTAAGGCCCTTAATAGATAAACAAAGCGAACTATACTAGACTCTAAAGTCATCAGTTAACCCCCTTACTTGTTTATCGATTCGACCAAGCCTTTAGCACCTATATCTTTTCTAAAGGTTTCCTGGTCATCTCTATCTTTTAATATTACATTCAGTGTAGCATCTACTATTTTTGGCTCTAAACTATTAACTTCAAATTCAATCAAAGCATTTGCCCAATCAATAGCTTCAGATATTGCTGGTGGCTTTTTCAAATCAAGTCCTCTCATGGCATTCATTGCTTTGGCTACCTGCATTGATAACTTTTCTCCCACCTCAGGAACCTTTGCCCTGATTATCTGCAGCTCTTTATCAACCGAAGGATAATCTACATATAAAAAGATACATCTTCTCTTTAGTCCATCAGATAAATCCCTTTCACCATTGCTAGTAAGTATAACTATTGGAATTTGTTTAGCGGTAACAGTGCCAAGCTCTGGAATTGACACTTGAAAGTCTGATAGAACTTCAAAAAGAAATGCTTCAAACTCTTCATCGGTCTTATCTATTTCGTCAATTAATAATACCGGTGTTTTATCCATCCTTATTGCTTTTAGTAATGGTCTTTCTAGTAGATACTCCTCTGTAAAAATACTTTTCTCTAAATTGCTATTACCTGCTTCACTTTTACTCATTTGAATTTTCAGTAATTGTCTCTGATAATTCCACTCATATAATGCCTTGTTGTCATCTAGACCCTCATAACACTGAAGTCTAATTAACTCAGTATCAAATATTTTTGCTAACACCTTGGCAATTTCAGTTTTTCCAACTCCTGGAGCCCCGGTTAACAACAGTGGCTTTTTAAGCTTCAATGCTAAGAAAACAGTAATGATAATGTCTTCATCACAAATATATTTCTGATTAATAAAGCCTTGTCTAAGCTCCCCGGTGGTGATCTTCATGGTTTCTACCTCCCTTTATAAGCTTATCTCCTTGTTCATAAATATATTTACTAAAAAGCAAAGCTAAAATTTTAGCTATCAGTATCATAGCTACAGATCCTAATAAAATTGGATTAATTACAAAACCAATTTCTTGTTGAGTCCACACTGCAATTATAGCCGTAGCCCCTCCTGGAGGATGAAGAGTATTAGTTAACATCATTAGCCCTATAGACATTGCGACAGCTACCCCAATAGAAATCCATGTAACGCCTAAAATTTTTGCTATTATACATGAAATAATGGCAGATAGCATTTGTCCTCCAATTACATTTTTTGGTTGAGCTAGTGGACTTTTAGGTATTGCATAAATTAGCACTGCAGACGCACCAAAGGATGCTACCATTAAAGGCATCTTGGTATTAATCGTAAGATAAGATATTAGACCAATACCCAAGAAGCTGCCTAGCATTATTTCGATTATCTTATGCCACCTTGGCCGATCTTCCCATTCAATCATAACTCTAACTCCAATCAAAAAGACTCTTTCAATTTTTCCATATTAATAATTGTAATTTTCTGACGAACAACCTTCAGTATGCCCGATTTTTCAAACTCCCGTAAAATTCGACTCACTGTTTCTCTAGAAGTACCTATCATGTTAGCTAATTCCTGATGTGTAAAGGTAGCTCTGATAAAAACACCTTCTCCCATCTCTACCCCATATTCTCTGCTGAGCTTATATAATCTAATAGCTAATCTGCTATGGGTATTTTTAAGTGCTAAATTTTTTATTTGCCTAAATGCTTGGCGCATTCTTTTCGCCATTATTTCCATCATCCCATATGCTAACTGTGGGTTTTCTCTTAAGTAAGCATTAAATTCCAAGATGCTTAGTAAGCCTATCTCTGCTTCCTCTATAGTTTCAGCAGTTAAAGGGTGGGCTCCTCCATCTAAAGCAGGTATCTCCCCAAAAAATTGTCCCGATTGTATGATTTGTACTATTTTTTCTTGTCCATGGTCAGATAGCTTTGACAGCTTTACTTTACCTTGCAAAATAAAATAGATAAAATCAGCCGGCTCTCCCTCCATAAAAATAAGTACTTTCTTTTTATACTTCCTCATAATTAGTTTGTTGTGCAGTTCAGCTGCCAAAGTAGGGTCAATATCCTTAAATATGTCGTTATTGCTTAAATACTCTTTTATATAGGCCATTTTTAACCCCTCAAGATTTTATTTGATAATGTTTATACAAAAAGCTGGGTATAACCCAGCTCTTGTCAAATTGTCTTAATGAATTAAGTTTACTTATTTTACTACTCATTAAGCTCGTTTAATTCTGCCACAACTTCATCAACATCTTTTCCATGCATAGTAGCGCCAAACTCAATAGTTTTAGCTTTCGAATTTGGACACGAAAAGCAACCGGGACCGAAAAATTTAGATAAAACTTCATCCGCTCTTGGGCAGGTCTCTCTAATTTCACCAATTGTCATATGTCTAGTTACTTTCTTTCCCATAGCCATATCCACCTCCTTTGGTGCTACTATTATTTTGAAGCTGTTGGAATTATCTTATGCACGTTTCATCTACTCCGCAGGATTTGGCG
>JAWSUQ010000256.1:0-4814 GCA_033549265.1 Bacillota bacterium | reverse complement strand
CTCTAATACTACCACTCCTACTTTATTAATAGCAGATCTAATAGCAGCAATTTGTACTAATATATCCACACAGTAACGGCCTTCCTCTACCATCTTCTGAATTCCCCGTACTTGTCCTTCTATTTTCTTCAAACGGGTTATTAGTTCTTGCTTATTGTTCCCATAATGCACATTATCCCTCCTATCTACAGGGTAAACAGTCCAGCTAAGGATGACCCAACTAGCCCTAATATAATTACAATCGCTAAGATCATAAAAAACAATCTCATACCTGAATTTCTACGTCGCAAATGTCTTAATACCATAAAATGATACCTCCTGCATTTTTCATTATTATATCATTCCCAACTTAATAGTTCAATCCTACTGCTATCTTGATTCTAGTCTTCTGCTAACTCAGCCAGATAGTGCTCCACAGCCATTGCTGCCACAGCTCCATCCCCTACTGCGGTAGACACCTGCCGCAAAAAGGTCTTTCTGACATCTCCAGCTGCAAATACACCTGGGACAGATGCTTTTAAATAATCATGGGTCAGAACATACCCTAAGCTATCTAGCTCTACCTTTCCCTCTAAAAAAGCAGTGTTAGGCACTGTCCCCACAAAAACAAAGACACCGTCAAAATCCGTTAGCTTTTCTTGTCCAGTTTTTGTATTTTTAAGCCGTAGTTTTTCTACTGCTTGAGTACCTGTTATCTCCTCCACCACAGTATCTAACATCAGCTTTATTTTATCATTTTTTAATGCTCGCTCCTGTAGCACTTTAGTAGCTCTCAGTTGGTCCCGCCGATGAATAATAACTACTTCAGCAGCAAATTTTGTTAAGAATACCGCTTCCTCCACGGCAGCGTCGCCTCCACCTACTACCGCCACTCGCTTATTTCTAAAAAAGGCTCCATCACAGGTAGCGCAGTAGGATACCCCTCTACCGGTAAACCGCTCCTCTCCTGGGACTCCAAGCTTCCTAGCTTGAGCACCCGTAGCAATGATAACAGCTTTTGCCTCTATTTCTTCACTAGAAGTTTTTAGCTTTTTTACTTTACTTAACAAATCAACCTCTAATACCTCCTGGGTCTTAAACTCAGCCCCTACCTTCATGGCCTGCTCCATAAACTTTTGCATTAGCTCAGGGCCTGATATGCCATCAGGAAAACCAGGGTAGTTTTCTATTACATCAGTTAGTGCAGCCTGTCCTCCAGGCATTGCTTTTTCCAAAATAATTGTTTTTAAGCCACCTCTTGCGGTATAAAGTGCAGCAGTAAGCCCAGCCGGCCCACCACCTAAAATCACAACATCATACATGGAAAATTCCTCCTTATTCTATTATTCAATGTAGTTTTTGCTAAAAGCCAATATTAAATACAAAAAAGCGAAGCTTGGAATACCCAAAACTTCGCTAGTTAGTTGCTTTTTCCTGCCATTGGCTGATTATTTTTTTAATTTGTTTTGCTTATGGTAAATAGTTCATTGGATTTTTTGCTTGACCATTTATTCGCACTTCAAAATGGACATGAGGCCCTGTACTGCGTCCAGTACTTCCCACTCTGCCAATAACGTCCCCAGCGTTTACCTCTTTGCCAGCGGAAACTAGGTTAGCAGAGTTATGAGCGTATCTAGTTGACACTCCATTGCCATGGTCAATCTCTATCATATTGCCATAGTTACCGCTCCAGCCTGAAAAGGTTACTACCCCAGCGGATGCAACTCTAATTGAGGTGCCGGTAGAGGCTGCTATGTCTATTCCGTAATGATAACCACCTCTTCTATTTCCGAAAGGTGAAGTAATTGTACCACTTACTGGCCAGCCGAACCTCCCAGCTTCACCACTGCCCCGAGATGCAACGATTACCTTTGTCCCTCTAGCTACAACTCTTTCTGTGGGCTGGCTTAACACTTTAGCTTCCAGTTCTTTTTTATCTGTGGTAACTCCATTTACCTGCACTAGTTCATAAACAACTTCTCGTTCACCCCGTTGGCCAGCTTGAGTAACTTTTTCCTGACCACGGTACATATTACTGTCATTGACGTATCTTGTAGAGAAAGGGACTGTTTCTTTTTTTGACTCCCGCAAAGTTGCTACAACACTTACCATAGGCTCAAGCTTTACCAAACTGAGCTCTTGACCGATTTGTAGCCTTTCTGTTGCTAATTGAGGATTTGCCTCTTTTAGCTCTTCAGTAGTCATATTGTTATCTCTAGCAATAGTCCAAAGGGATTCGCCTGCTGCAACCACATGGCTCTCTACCTTTTCCACCCCATTTATCAAAAGGGCCAAGGCAGTTTCATAATCAGTATATCCGCCAATGCCTATTTCAACGGTCTCTAACTGAACTTGGTCTTCTATTACTACAGATAACATTTCAGTACTATCATTTTGTTTGATATAAGCTGTTTTAGCCTCTTCTAGTAATTTGTCTGCAGTTTCTCTATTCTCTACTATTAGCTGCTGCTTACCATTTATGATGATGGCAACACCTGCTGTAGTGAATTCCAAGGTATTATTAAAAAGGTTGGCTAACTGATCCGCCGTAAGCCTGTCACCTTTAGCTTTGACGGGAAGCACCTCAATTTCTTGAACATGAGTTACAGCTTGACCTGCATCCTCACTCTTCTCAGCTATTACCTCTTCCAGTGCCTCTTCTACTAGCTGCTGCTCAGCTACAAGGGCTACCTGGTATCCATCTACTACTATTGCATAAGCCTTATTCATATTTGTCAGAGAACCCACCAAGATAGTACCAAGAAAGAGAACACCAATGATTCCTAAAATTAGTGGTTTTTCCCCATGAGCAGTTAGAAACTGCTTAATCTGTCCTAGTGTCATGTCACTCCCCCTATACAAAACCCCCAAAATATCTATGTACTGCTAGTCCTTACTCAGTTTACGGCTTAATGACTATTTAACGTAACAATATTATACCACGTTTATGTGAAATCGTAAACGTATTATAATACGAAAATTTGCTAAAACTTGTGTCTACATTAAAACCTAAAAGTACATGGCGTTAAGGCTAAATGTTTAAGAAATGTGATCAACTATTTTTTTTACTGTACAACGGCAGTCGTAATAGGGTGTTCCTTCCCCCATGTCAGCTATTAAGTCAGAGGTGAGAAAATTTACTCCTCCTCCATTCTTTATCCAGGTTCCTTCTTCAATAACCACTGTATCCTGCCGGATATTCTGGTTTATCTGAACTAACCCCGTTAGCTGGCCCCTAGGGGACTCTACTATTACCTTATCCATGTTGGCAAGATACAGGAGCTTTGCTGTCTCTGGATGAAGGAGTACCTGAGGCCAATTTAAATCTTTGTCATCTGCAAACTGGGAGTGCATCTGTTTCACTGGGTGAGGCGTCAAGAAAAAGTAAGGATATTCTCCAGCCACTAGGGGATTGCTATCACCTTCAGCAATTTCTACATATTCTGGCAGCCCATAGCCCGTTTCTACCTCGGCCATTTTGGAAAAAAGCTCATACTTTCCAGAGGGGGTGGCAAAGTCTAAAGCCTGCCATGCCATCTGAGGGGCTAACGGATTTCGCTGGGGGCCTTGTTTTAGGCTTTCAATACTCAGTTGGGCTGCTACCGCCGCCTCACTGTCTAATGCTTCTTTCAGCCATTCATATGCCACCTGCTCCCAAAGGCTGCTTCTCCAAACTTGATAGCCTGTTTTTTCTGTTTTAATAACCCCAGTTCCTGCTATTTGTTGCAACTGTTCTTTTAATTCTTCAAAGCGTTGGGGCCAAAAATTATCCAACTGAAGCTTTAAGGCCAGCTCGCAGAAAATTTGCCAGTCAGGTTTAGCCTCTCCCTTCGGAGCCAGTACAGGTTCAGCTAAAGTTAAGTAGTTGTTCCAGCAGGTACTAATCAAATCTATATCTTCAAATACTGTAGTGCAGGGCAAAACCAGATTGGCCCTAGCGGCTGTATCATTAAAAAAGAAGTCAACTACCGCCACAAAGTCAACTCTATTAAAGGCTTCCAATACCTTTGTTGTATGAGGCAGCTGGCTTACAGGATTGGACCTAGTGACAAAGATAGCTTTAATAGAAGGGTCTTCAGCCTTGGTGAGTTTTTCAGCTATGGCACTGACCGGGTAGCTGCGCCTCACCTGAGCCAAGCTCTCTCCAGAAAGCTTATTCAATAGCTGGCTATTAACTCCTTGGGCATAGTGAGCGCAGGCCCCGGCTTTGCCAATATTGCCAGTAATGGCCATTAAGCTGTCAATTCCTCTCACAGTTTTTCCACCATTTGTGTATCGCTGCAGGCCATAACCAATCACTAAGCTAGCAGGCTTTTCCTTTGCTATTGCCTTTGCCAGCTGATAAATCTGCTCCTTGTCTATTCCTGTTATTTTACTGACCTTAGCAGGGGGATATTGCCGCACCAAATGGGCATATTCTTCAAAACCCTCCACATGCTGCCGAACAAATTCTAGATCAAGCCAACGTTCATTTAATATTGTATAAGCTATTCCAAGGGCTAGCGCTCCATCGGTTCCGGGTTTGACGGAAATATATTCATCACAAAAGTTGACCGATTTCACCCGCAAGGGATTGATTACAATAATTTTTGCGCCCTTTTCCTGAGCCCCTCTCAGGTAGGGCACCATGTGAATGCTTGTAACCGCCGGGTCCCTCCCCCATAAAATAATAGTTTTAGCCTCTAGCAAATCGCTCCAGTCACTGCTTTCAACCCTGCCAAAATCATATTCCTGGGCTCTATAGCCACTGCTCCAGCACATGCTGCCGGAGTAATTAGTCGCTCCACCAAAAGCATTGAAGAAGCGTCTATCGAGGTTCCTAAGCACTCCATAAG
>JAWSUQ010000255.1:0-4836 GCA_033549265.1 Bacillota bacterium | reverse complement strand
CTTTTTTATTTTGGCCGGCAATTTAATGGCGGCAGGGGGTATTTCTCAGCGCTTAGTTAAGCTGGCAAACACTTTAGTGGGCCGTATGACAGGTGGGCTTGCCATAGTTTCTGTGTTGGCAGGCATGTTTTTTGCAGCCATCTCAGGGTCAGGTGCAGCCACTACTGCAGCTTTAGGTAGTATTCTCATACCTTCTATGGTAAATAAGGGTTATAATAAAGAGTTTGCCACTACTATTCAAGCAACTTCAGGTGCCATAGGGATAATTATTCCTCCTAGTGTGCCTCTAGTTCTTTATGGTATTGGCGGAGGGGTATCTATAGGTGACTTGTTTTTAGGTGGTTTTGGACCTGGAATACTTATTGGCATCAGTTTGATGACTGTTGCATATTTTATCTCCAAAAAGGAAGGCTATGGCAATGAGAAACCAGCCACCTTAAGCGAGATAGGTGCTGCTTTTAAAGATGCTTACTTAGCGCTTCTAATGCCTATCATAATTTTAGGCGGAATATATAGTGGGGTGTTTACACCAACTGAAGCAGCGGTAGTAGCGGTGGTTTATGGGTTTGTTGTAGGAACTCTAATATATAAGGAGCTTAACTGGAAAAATCTAAATGAAATTTTAACAGCTAGTGTTATAACTACTGCCATCATTATGTTTATTATCGGGAGTGCTGCCCTTTTTGGCCTTGTATTGACTCGAGAGCGTATTCCTCAAGAAATTGCTACCTGGCTTTTAAGTATTTCCAATAGCCCATGGGTTATTTTAATGATGATTAATGTGTTCTTACTCATTATTGGAACCTTTATGGAAACTGCTGCAGCAATCATTATCTTAACACCAATTTTAGTGCCGATAATTTTAGCAGCAGGAATTGATCCAGTGCATTTTGGAATTATAATGATTACTAATTTGGGCATTGGTTTAGTGACACCGCCTATAGGCATTAATCTTTATGTGGCTAGCAATATTGCCGGTGCTAAAATGGAAATGGTTATTAAAAGGACTGTACCATTTCTGATAGCAATGATCATAAGCTTAGTTTTAATAACCTATGTACCACAAATATCTCTTTGGCCTATTGAATTTATTAATAATTTTATAAAATAAAGACAATCATAAAAAATCTTTTTTTTAAGGCTCTCAGAAGAATTGATATCTTCTAAGAGCTTTTTATTTCTCTGAAACTTTTAAGTAAATTTTTCGTCTAATACAATATTTAATTGCTGGAAAATAAAGTGATATATATGAAAGCAGGAATAGAAAGCACCCAAACAGAACAAATAAAGAGGAAAAGAAAAACTAAAATTGAGGTGAATCTAATGACAATATCAATTATCGTAGCCATGGATAAAAACTCTCTCATTGGTAAAGGTAATGAGCTGCCTTGGAATATACCTGAAGACTTAGCCTATTTTAAGGAAATTACTACAGGGCATAAGGTTATTATGGGAAGAAAGACCTTTGAATCTATTGGTAAGCCACTGCCTAACCGTACCAATATAGTGATAACTAGAGATACAGATTTTAAGCCTGCAGGCTGTCAGGTAGTTAACTCAGTAGAGGAAGTAATGGACCTGATTAAAAAGGATGAGGAAGCATTTATTATCGGAGGAGCTCAGGTTTATAAGAGGTTTCTGCCATTAACCAATAAGCTATACATCACAAAAATTGCTGGAGAATACACTGGGGAAACCTATTTTCCTCCATTCAATTGTGATGAATGGGAATGTATTTCAGAAAAGGCTGGAGATAGCTGTACCTTTATTGTGCTTTCAAAAAAGTAGGTACATACATATAAAGAAAAGTAAAGATGCAACTAGCTTTAATAACTCAGGGAGAAGAAGGAGAAAACATGACCAATTACAATAATAAGGTATTATGGGCTTTAATAGGCCTAATAGTGGCAATAAGCTTGACCAATCTATCATATACGAAAAACTTACAGCGGCAAATTGGAAATTTACAAAGTGAATTGAGTCATATTAGAAGTCAGGTTAATCATGAATATGCAAATATCAGCAGCTTAGTCCGGTCAATTCACGAAGAAGAGCGATGGTGGACACCAGCTACCTATCAAGTATTAGAAGCTAATATTGATCAATCTGTGGTAAAGATGAGCTGGCAAATTAAAGAGTATGAAGAAAATAGCATCGTTTTATTTAACTATCGGTTAAATCAAAATGAGTCATATCAACAGGTAGAGGCTACCGAAGAAGCTCCTGGTTTTTTTTCAGTTACGATACCCTTGGAGATTACAGGAGAGCCAAGTATTAATGTTCAGGTCATTCAACGACAGCAAGAAAGTGCTGGTACTATTACTGAGGAAGCAGTGCCTTATGGCTATAACAGTGGCGCCGATATCAACCTAGAATACTACATTACTGCAGAAAATCAAGGTATAAAGAGATCTAGTGAGAAGATAAATATATACATGCATGAATTAACCTACTGGCTATTTGCGCAATTAAATGGTTTTATCGACCTATCAGCTAGTAACAATTCTTATCGTGGTCACCTTTATGAATTTGCTGAAATGGACACATATTACAAGGCTCAGGAAATTATTTTAGAAGCTAGAGGAGGCGCAAGTGAGGCTCCCCAAAGGTGGACTTTTGAGGCAATTGGTGAACCGGTGAGAAGTATGAAGGAAAGACAGTATGAGTTAAATGTTATAACAAAAGAGAAATACGATTCATTTTACTTAATCGTTAAATATAACGATGGCAAAGTGTTTGAGAAGAAGCTACGGTAAGGTAGGGAGGAATAGACTGTGAGAATACTGCATACCTCGGACTGGCATTTGGGGCGCATGTTTCATGGGGTACAGCTAGTGGAAGACCAGGCTTATGTATTAGATCAGTTTGTAAAACTGTTAGGTGAGGTTAAGCCTGATGTGGTGATTGTAGCTGGAGATATCTATGACCGAGCGGTGCCGCCTGTTGAAGCTATTAAGCTGTTAGATGAAACCTTTTCTAGAATATTGCTGGATTACAAGGTTCCGATTATAGCTATTGCTGGAAACCATGATAGCCCTGACCGACTGGGGTTTGGCCATCGGTTGCTGGCTAATCAAGGACTCCACTTGACTGGAAGGGTTTCTAACAAACTCAAGCCCATTTTGATAGATGATCAATATGGATCAGTAGCTTTTTGTCCAATTCCCTATGCTGAGGCTTCAATAGTGCGAGAGCAGTTTACTAATTCCCAGGCCGCTAACCATCATGAAGCGCTAGGTGTCTTAGTAACCCATCTGCAACGGCAGCTAAAAGCAAACTCAAGGATTATCGGAATTGCCCATGCTTTTGTAGCTGGCAGTGAAGAAAGCGAATCAGAGAGACCACTGTCTGTAGGGGGGGCTGCTACAGTAGACCCGGCAATTTTTGAGCAGTTTCACTATGTTGCGCTTGGTCATTTGCACCGAGCCCAGCAAGCAGGGGCTTCCCATATTCGCTATGCAGGTTCATTAATGAAATACTCATTTCAAGAGGCAACCCACCAAAAAGCAGTTACGTTAATTGAGTTGGATGTTCAAGGTAAAGCAAAGGTAGAAGCTATATCGATATCACCCCAGCGGGATGTACGATGCCTTGAGGGATATTTGACGGATATTCTTAAGGGGCCCAAGAACGGAGAAAACAAGCACGACTATATCTCCGTCAATATCTTAGATACAGGGGCTATTATTGATGCCATTGGGAAGATTAGGCAAGTTTATCCAAATGTCTTACATATAGATCGAAGCAAGTTAAAAAACGGCAACTCAGTTATCAAGCCTAGAGCTGATTATAAGGAGGCTAAAGAGCTGGACCTCTTTAATTCCTTCTATGAGCAGGTTACCGACACTGCTCTTACTAGTGAATATCAAGACACCTTTTCAGAAAAACTAGATGAGTTTTATCGTCATGAGCGGGAGGTGGGCTAGGTGAGACCATTGAAACTTGCCATGAGTGCCTTCGGGCCCTACTTAGATAGACAAGTGTTAGACTTTAAAGAATTAAAGGACAAGTCTATATTTCTCATCCACGGCCCTACTGGCTCCGGTAAGACCACCATTGTTGATGCCATGTGCTTTGCTCTGTACGGTGATACTAGCGGAGCTGAAAGAGAAGGCAAGGAGATGCGCAGTCACTTTGTGGAGCCAGATACTATTACGGAGGTAGAGCTGGAATTTGCCCTAGGCGCGGAACAATACCGCATCAAGCGGGTTCCAGAGCAGGAGCGAGCCAAAAAAAGAGGGGAAGGTACAACGCTGCAAACTGCGGAGGCTACTTTGTGGAAGAGGACCGGCATAGAAGATAAAGCTGCCGAAGGAATTGTACTAGCGGAAGGCTGGAGGCCGGTTACAGAAGCTGTTGAAGGGCTGCTAGGTTTTAATAGTAGCCAGTTTCGCCAGGTGGTAGTGCTTCCTCAAGGCCAATTCAGAAAGCTGTTGATGGCTGACTCCAGGGAACGGGAGCATATTTTAGAGAAGCTGTTTCAAACAGAACTCTACAGCCGCATTGAACGGTTTCTGAAGGAGGAAGCAAAAAAACTGTCAAAAGCTATTGAAGAGCAAAGGAGTCAGTATGAATGGTGGTTGAGTAAGGAAGCCCAATATGAGAACTTGAATGCTTTAAAAGACGGGTTAATCAGGCATCAAGGAGAACTAAGGGAAATAAGTCAGCTATTTCTTGAGAAGCAGGCATTATTTAATAAAGCTCAAGAGGATTTAAGCATTGGAAAGCAGGTCAAGGAGAAGTATTTGGAAAAAGCAGCGGCACAGGTTGAGCTAGCAGATATTGAAGCCAAGAAGCCTTTGATAACTGAAAAGACGGTGCTGTTAACCAAGGCTA
>JAWSUQ010000254.1:0-4843 GCA_033549265.1 Bacillota bacterium | reverse complement strand
GTGGCAGTATCAGTTATCCCGCTCAGTCTAACCAAGCCGCCTCCCCAGGTCCCTATCCAAAGGGTATCTTCTACAGCTACGATAGCGTTTAGGCTGTCTGTGGGCAAAGAACTGTTTTCGCTATTATATACAGTTACATTTCCTGCTCCATCAAGATAGATTAGGCCGGCATCCCTGGTAGTTAGCCATGTTCCGCCCAAGCTATCAGTGGCTGACCCGGTAATTTGTTCAGTAGAAAGATTGTCTTTACTAAATTTATCAAATGAGTCCTGTATCCCATAAGTCTCATAATAGGATAACACCTTACTTTTAGGAAGTAGGGTAGAAGGTATGTCTAGGCTTACTTTCTTAACGGATGCATTTGATGCCCCTGAAGTTGGCCCTAATTTATACAATCCTTGGCCCCAGGTTCCCAGCCATATATTATCCATCTGATCTATGGCAATGCTCTTGATAGGTGTATCAGGAAGCAGCCACATTTCCTGAGGGTTAAATTTTATTGAGCCATTTGCATTTAATGATGCTAAGCCATTATCGGTTCCAACTAATATACTGCCGTCAGGTGCCAAAGCCAAGGAGTAAACTAAATCGGATGGGAGACTATTGTTAACTGTATTAAAAGTTTGCCATTCATTATCGTTGCTTAAATATCCTACTCCCTGATAGGTGGCAAACCAGGTTCCTCCTGTTGAGTCTACCAGGATATCAAGCACATCGTTTCCAGGCAATCCGCTGTTGGTGTTATTGAAGGTTTGCCATTGGCCATCGGCATCCAAGAAAGCTGCCCCACGGCTGTCGGTGCCAAACCATACACCGCCAGAGGGCAGAGGCAAGACTGTATAAATGTAGTTGCCGGGCAGTTTGCTATTAACAGTGTTCAAGGATTGCCAGGTATTATTCTTATTTAGATAGTAGGCACCACCACCCCAAGTACCAAACCACACTCCGCCTAAGGCATCTGTTGCAAGGGACTGAAGATTATCTACTGGTAGTGGACTGTTGTCTTTAGAAACATGGTGCCAGCTGCGGTCAGAGGAGAGGTAGCTGGCTCCATTATCAGTAGCTAGCCATAAGCCCCCCTGGTTGTCAGGAGCAACCTGATAGACCTGATGGAAGTTAATTTCGGTAGATAGCTTATGAAAATAGCGCTGTAAATTGGGTCTATCAAGGTTAGCAAGAACAAGGCCCCCGGGGATACCGGCCCAAAGATAGTTGTCTACTATGGCCATATCGTATATGTAGTCCCTGCTATTAAACTGTTTCCATTTAGAGACGTCTTCAGGTGTAGCCCATGATGCAACAGGAAGGATTGTAGCAAATGCTGCTATTAGCAACCAAAGTGCTGTTTTTTTAGTAATCACTTTATATAGATTCTCCTTTCTTTCATGTGTAAAAAGTAAACTAGGAAAAATTTCTGCGCAAATTCTATTAATCCTGCAAAATTTCTGGAAATAAATTGCAAAATTATAAATTTTATATAAATAAGCAGAAAGTCCTAGATTAAACTTTTTAGGAAAATAAAAAAAGTTATTTAAATATTTTCCAAGGAAGGAATTTCCATAAATCTGTCGTATAAATAATTAGTTGATTTATTAGCGCGTGGAGGTTTAATTTCAATTAAGCTTATGGCCAATCAAGCTATGACAAGAGGGTGGAGAACTAAATTGAATAAGAACAAAACATTTAAGAAGCTGTTAATTGCTGCTCTTTTTTTTGTCGGATTCCATGGGGCTTTAGTCCTAGGACTTGCCGATGCTAATGCTGAGGGCGCAGAGAAACCATCTATATTAGTGAAATACAAAGATAGTCCCCAAACCATGGCTATTGGTTTGGATTCAAGAAATGATAAACTTTTGGAGCTAGATGACAAGCTAGGCAAATTAGGAATAGTAAAAGTGTTTGCCTCTGAAGATCAAGTCTTAGAGGATATAGTCAAAACATATGCAAGTGATCCCCATGTTGAATATGCAGAGCCCAATTACCTACGAACTGCAAGTGGAGTCTTGCCCAGTGACCCATATTTTTTAGAGCAATGGGCATTGGAAAAAATTAATATGCCTGGAGGATGGTCCATCACTTCCGGCAATGACGAAATAATTGTAGCGGTGATTGATTCTGGTGTTGACCTAGACAATGAAGAGTTTAGCGGACGACTGGTTGAGGGCTATAACTACTATGATAATAATGCTATCCCTCAAGATGACTCTGTGGAAGGACACGGTACGTTTGTTACTAGTATAATTGCTGCCAATGCCAACAATCAGATTGGCATGGCTGGGGTAATGTGGCAGGGTAAAATTATGCCCCTAAAGGTGCTAAATAGTCAGGGTCATGGATACGATTCAGACATTGCAGCGGCTATTTTGGATGCTGCAGATAAAGGCGCTAGGATTATTAATATTAGTTTGGGAGGACCGGAGCCTTCTAATACCTTGCTGGAGGCAATAAATTATGCACATAGCAAAGGGGTAGTAATAGTAGCGGCTAGCGGTAATGCCTCACTAGATAGCGTTTACTATCCAGCTGCATATCCCAATGTTATAGCTGTAGGTGCAGTTACCCAATATGACCTTGTGGCAGGCTATTCCAATTATGGTCCCCAGTTGAATATAGTTGCTCCCGGTACAGATGTACATGGATTGGCAGTAGGAACCCAAGAAGTTATAACCGGATCCGGCACTTCTTATGCTGCGCCCTACGTAACGGGGGTGGTAGCATTATTATTAGCTTTGCATCCTGGGCTTACCCCGGAGCAGGTTCAGGTCATGATAGAAGGGTCCGCTCTTGATATAGGGGATGCAGGCTGGGATTTATATACAGGTAACGGCAGACTGGACGCTCTAGGAGCCTTGACTAAAGAAATTCCTGTGTTCCATGAGTTTAAATCTAATGACTCAAGTGGTATGGCAACTGATGCTAGTGTGGGCAGTATCAACGGTTACTTGGATTATTCTAATGACAAGGATTGGTATCAGGTGTATTTAGAAGGGGATCAAAGCTATACTATCGAGGCGGCCGGATCCCATGAGTTTACTATGGAATTAGAGGTTTATGATGCAGAGGGACTGTTGATAGATGCTGTTTCAATTTCTCCCTTTGTTAACATAGAAATTAATAATGCTAGGGAGGGGTATTACCGAATAGTAGTCAAAGAAAAATTTGGACGTTGGCTTAACGAGCCATATGGTCTCCAGCTAAAAGTAGCTAGTTTAAATATAGACCCTAATTATGGTGATTTTAATGGGGATAGCAGGGTTGATATTTACGATTTAGTTATTTTAAGCAGGCGGATAGGCCTTACTAAATATGATATAGGTTATGATGCAATTTATGATGGCAATAGAGATGAGGTACTAGATATACAGGATTTGAGGTTAGCCGCTAAAAACAGAAGATAATTTATAAGGGGTGAGGGTATGAAGAAAACAGTAGCTTTAGTTGTTATTTTGGCAATGGTTATGAGCATGTTTCCAGGAGTTACAGTTGCTGCTGAGAGTCAAAGCTTTACTGTAGAAAAGACACAGCATGAGGCAATTAAAACAATTAGACCAGAAACAAATTCCAAAGGATTTTCATCACAAGCCATCTTGCCGGAAGTATGGATAGAACCATATGATGAACTGGTTAGAACCGGTGATTACTTTTCAGTTGATGTGCTATTTGCTGGGATTGACAACCTATATGGAGCTGACCTTCAATTGAAGTTTGATCCTGCTGTTGTAAAAGCAGTAAGTCAAACAAACATAGATGACCCTATGGCCGATAACGGTACGGGAGCGGTAACTAGAGGCTTTTTTGCCAACGGGTCTTTAAGCGATGCTGACCATATTTCGTTAGAGACTAATACTTTTAATAATATTGATGGTGAAATTATTTTCTCAGATTTATTTACGGGAAATGATATGCCGGTGAATGTACCCCAAACAGGGGAAGTTTACGCTACTATCCATTTTCAAGCTATTAGCGATGGTATAGTTAATTTTGCAGTGACCGGCTCTGAAACAGAGTATAACAGCGGAAATGGCACTGTACTTATAAAGCTTGCTGACCCTGATGCAAATTCTATTAACTTTAACAGCTATAGCTCGGAGGTAATAGTTACTGATGATTTGGCAGGCTATGTAGTTGAAGCAGGGGATAATTATCCTGATATACCTATTTCCGGAGCCACTGTAACTTTAAAGTATCTTGACGGCACCGTGATAGGTTCTACTACTACTGATGAGAAGGGGCTTTATTACTTCCCGAGCGAATTGCTTTTTATCAATGAATCCAGTTATTTGATTGATATTGAGAAGGTCGGCTACTTTATCAATGAAGATAATTTAGTTGATAGTTTGTACCAGGTGTACAATTTCAGTTTAACGCCTATTGGTAAGTTTAATATTGAGCTATTTTGGCATTCACCAAACGGCAGGGATGTAGATGCCAGTGTTTTAGTGCCAGCTACTTCTTCCGACCAGTCACAAGTAGTGGCCTGGTATAATAGAGGAGATAAAACAGGTTATCCGTACACTAGTTATTTGAATGATGATTGGGGTTATGAAGGTTTTGAAGAAATTGTTATTTTTGAAGATGTGCCGGGGATATATAAGTTTGCTGCATATTTAAGTGATGAATTAATGCCAGGTACACAGTTTGAAGCTAACATATATGAGAATGGCGATTTTACCCGTACTTTTAGAATGGAAGTAATCTCTCAAGAGGGCAGTACAGAATTGGCTGTTAATTTTTACGATGGTACTGAACTAATTAATACAATATTATTGCCAGATGGTGCTGACTATTGGCATGCTTTCAGCATTGAGGTAGATGATTTAGGTAATACAGTAATTAATCCAAC
>JAWSUQ010000253.1:0-4856 GCA_033549265.1 Bacillota bacterium | reverse complement strand
TTGGAAAAGCATAGAGTTAACATTCCGTGTACCCCGTAAATCAATAATTTCGCTACTGCTTCAATTTCTGTCTCCTGCAATTTCCCTGCTAAGACAAAGCCTTTAAACGTTTCTTGCCACATTTGAGCGAAATTGATTTCCGATTCTGCCTCATCGATTTTTTTATAAACTGAATTCAATTGATGAAAATAAAAAAACTTAAAAACATTAGGGTTTTCAAAATAATAGCCTACATATATTCTGAATAGCTTTTTAATCCCATTAATATCGTAAGTTGTCTTCATCATTTTTTTACTCATTAGCTCTATAAGGTCTCTAATCATAGCCTCCTTAACATCCCACAACAGCCCATTAAGGTCGTCAAAATAGTTATACATGGTGGGGTAGGAGTAGCCCGCCATATCCGCCACCTTTCTCACAGAAACATTTTCGTGCCCTTCATTTATGATGATCTCTTTAGCCGCATCTAAAAAATACATTTTAATTCTGTTTTTTTTTAAATTTTTATTATCATCCATTGCTTTAGGATTCATATAAGATAACCTCTTTCTTAATTACATTTTGCAAATGAAACAACAAAGAAAACGTCCTAACAAATATAAAAGTTTTTTAACAGTGTTAAAATATTTTTATTAATGTTATTATACTGCTTTATTATTAAGATGTCTACAAAAATTTTACATTTATTTCTTATTGAATACTAAAAAATAATTAAGAAAATAAAGTAGGAGCTCCATTAGTTTACTGGAGCTCCTGCTTTATTTTTTCTTAAACTTAATTATGCCGATGGAGTAGATACTTCTCTAAAATCACAACAGCTTGATACATCAATGCTGCGGCGATTGACAAAATAATGACACTGGCCATTACTAAATCAAGTTTAAAGACCTGGCCTCCATAAACTATTAGATAGCCTAGGCCAGCCTTGGAAACAAGAAATTCTCCTACAATTACTCCTACCCAGGATAAACCAACGTTAATTTTCAACGCGGAAATAATTGTTGGGACACTGGCTGGTAAGATTACTTTTTGCATTACCTGCAGCTTGGTGGCGCCAAAGGTCTTGACCAGCTTTATTTTATTAGGGTCTACCTGAGCAAAGCCTGAGTATACCCCAAGTACAGTAACTACAACTGAGATAAAGAGGGCCATGGCAATAATGGCCTGAGCACCATTGCCAATCCAAACAATTAAGATTGGACCTAGGGCTATTTTTGGCAAACTATTCATTACTACCAAATATGGATCTAGCACCTCTGACAAAAAGTCTGACCACCATAGCATAATAGCCATGATAGTACCAATAATGGTACCTAGCACAAATCCGATAACGGTCTCCGCTACTGTTATCCCAATATGATGATATAAGGAGCCTTCAGCATGGAGATTAGCTAAAGTTTTGAGGACCCGAGATGGCTGACTGGTAATAAAAGGATCGACCCACTTAAGGGTACCAGCAAGCTCCCATAAGCCTACAAGTGCTACCAGCAGCAATATTTGAGTAGCCATTACCTTAAAGCGATAAAGCTTTTGTTCCCGCAAATAGCTTTCATGAGCCTTCGATATCTGCGGAGTTGGTTCTTTGACAAGGTTATTTGACATGGATATCCAACTCCTTCCAAATGCTGTTAAAGTAGTTGCTAAACTCTGGTGCTTCTCGGCGTCTAAAAGGAGCGTTGCTGCTGCTACTCAGCTTAATATCATAAACCTGCTTGATGGTAGCTGGTCTTTTAGATAGCACCACTACCTTATCAGCCATACTGATGGCTTCAGCTATATCGTGGGTAACTAAGAGGGCGGTCTTTTTTTCTGAAGTTATGATTTGTTTTACTTCATCGGCTACAACGAGTCTGGTTTGATAATCTAGAGCTGAAAAAGCTTCATCTAATAGCAGTAGGCTAGGATTTATGGCCAATGTTCTAATTAAGGCTGCCCGCTGCCGCATTCCTCCCGATAGCTGGCTAGGATAAGCGTTTTTAAAGTCTGCCAAACCGTAATTAGCCAAAAGCTGCAGGGCATAAGCTTTTGTCTGCTCGTTAATTTTATGCTGAACCTCTAGCCCTAAAAGGACGTTTTGCAAGATAGTGCGCCACTCAAAGAGCTGGTCGCTTTGGGGCATATACCCAACCATGGCAGTTGGTCCCGTGACCTGGTTGCCGTCAATCTGCACCTGCCCGCTAGTTGGCTCTATTAAGCCAGCAATAATATTTAGCAGGGTGGATTTTCCACAGCCACTAGGACCCACAATGCTGATGAACTCACCTTGGTTTACGGTGAGGTTAAGGTCTATGAGAGCGGCGGTCTCTCCCTGGGGACTATGATAGTTCATGGATACTTTTTTTATCTCTAAGATTGGCGCTGCTCTCATTATATATCTCCTTTCTTAAGGTTATTATTTAATGGATTCTACTGCCTTTTTTGCAAAAGTATTTGTTACTAGTTTATCAAAGGGAGCTCTCTGATTAAGCTCGCCTGCCAGTTCCATTACATCCTGAAGTCGAGTAAAGGCATCGTTGCTAAACTCTGGAGTTTTAGCCCAGGCATCTATCTCCTGATAGCGCTCAGCCACAGTAGTCAAAATAGCCTCATCTGTATCGGGGAAGGAAGATTTAATAGCCTTTGCTACTTCTTCTGGGGTACTATTAGCTACCCAAAGCTGGCCGCGATAAATGGCATTGGTAAACTTTTGAATAATATCAGGGTTTTCATCGATAAAGCTTTTACGAGCTGAAAAAACAGTATAGGGAATTTCACCGCTATCCTGGCCTACTGATGCCACCACATAGCCGGCCCCTTCTTGCTCAAGGGCAGCAGCTACCGGCTCAAATAAGGTTACATAGTCACCGGTTCCACCAGTAAAAGCTCCAGCCATTAGCGCAAATTGGATGTTAGTTAAGACTTCTACATCTTCCCCTGGCATAATACCTTTGTTTTTAAGTACATACTCTAAGGTCATCAAAGGCATGCCGCCGACACGACCACCAATTATTGATTTGCCTTGCACCTTATCCCAACTAAAATTTGGATCAGGCTCTCGAGCTACTAAAAATGAACCATCTCGTTTGGTCAATTGGGCAAAGTTGACAGCATAATCCTCCTGCCCTTCATTATAAACATAAATAGTTGCCTCTGGTCCCATGAAGCCAATATCTGCCTGACCGGATAAAACGGCAGTCATTACCTTGTCTGCTCCTTGACCTGTAGTCATTTCGATAGTAATTCCTTCCTCTTCAAAAAAACCATTATTGATAGCTGCATATAGTGGGGCATAAAATACTGAGTGAGTTACTTCGTTTAAGCGAACTGATGTTAAGCCATCATCGCTTTTGCCACAGCCAGCCATTGAAGTAGCTGTTAAAGCTATGACAAGAAGCAAAGCTAATAATATAAAACCTTTTCTCAAAACGATCGCCTCCTAAATTTTTAGTAGTAACCTAATAACTAGTCACTATCAATATATTAGAAAGGCTATGTTTAGTTCCCCATAGACAAACTAGGAAATTAAAAAAAGTTTAAGTTTCGATAGCAGGAAAAACAATAATTATTAAGAAATCTAACATAATATAAAGGGTTGGAATTTTTTTATTTAAACTGGATAGCTACTAATGGAGGGGAATAACTTGGGGACTGATAAACTAAATAAAGGCACACATTTTACTTACCTTTATGATAATCCAAACGACCAATTAGAGAGCGTAACAATGATAATTCTGTTAGGGTTATCTCAAAACAGAAAGATTATAGGCTGCTTCAATTCCTTTCATTTAGAGCTCCTTAGAAATAAATTTTTAGGGGAAGAGGATTATGATAAAGTAATTTTTTTAGATAAAGAAGTTTATGTCAGTTGGTACGGAGAAGATTGTGTAAATGAAATGAGAGAAAAAATGAGACAAATGGAACAAACAGCTTATGATGAAGGCTATTCAGGAGTTATGATAGTAGGAGATGGCGAATGGATAAGCCAGGAAATATCACTAGAAAAATTGCTGCAGGTAGAGCAGTATATAAATATATATATAAGGGATTTTGATATTATAATAGGCTGCTTCTACAAAAAGACGGAGAGTAAGGAGCTAGAAACCCGCATTATTAACCTGCACGACTACATTATGAAAAAAGAAGGAAGAATTGAAAAGAGCAAGCATAATTGAAGTAAGTCTTGATTCATCTAGAAAAAAAGTAACAGCTAGACCCTTTAATAAAGGGTCTAGCTGTTATTATAATTAAAATCCCATCATTCCGCCCATGCCGCCGCCATTCATCATTCCAGTAGCACTACCCGATTCGCCACCACCATGGCAAGCGTCAAACATACTTTTTAACTCAGTTTCTGACCAGTCAGGATGCATCTGCTGCATGAATGGAAGCATCTCCTGGAAGCTGAAGAAGCCTTCTTCCGCTGTCACTTGAGCAAAGGCCATAGAAGCTGCCCCAAGAACAAAGACAATTAGCAATAAACCGATTAATTTTTTCTTCATAACAATATCAACTCCTTTCCTCATTATTTATTATAGCATACCATCGGTGGGTAAAGAAGTTTTGTGCTAGATATGAAGAATTTATGAAGGTAGCTATTTTCATACTATCTTCACAAATTGAGGCTATAATATATTTAATATGAGGCTGAGCTTTAAGGGGAGGTATTATAGGTGGCATTAAAAATTTTCGTAGTAGATGATGAGCCGTTAATTGTTGAAGTGTTGAAGGCTTACCTAGAAAAAGAAGGCTATCAGGTTGATTCTGCTGTTAACGGCGCTGATGCACTGAAAAAGTTCAAAGAGCTAAAGCCAGACTTTATCATCTTAGACCTGATGCTGCCAGATATGTCTGGTGAAGATATTTGCCGACAGATCAGG
>JAWSUQ010000252.1:0-4865 GCA_033549265.1 Bacillota bacterium | reverse complement strand
GGAACGATCCTGGTGCCATTGGGCCCTCAGGTTTAATGGAGAGAGATGTGGTCACTGACATCTCCAATAGACTGAAGGTGCTCCTAGAAGCTAAGGGTGCAACTGTGATAATGACTAGATCAGGTGATACTACTAGCCTAGAGTTAGATGGAAGAGCAACAGTAGCGAATAACAATAATGCCGATATTTTTGTCAGTGTTCATGCAAATGCTTCCTTGAGCTCGGCGCAAAACGGCACCTCTGTCTATTATTATGCGCCATTAAATAGCGAGTTAGCTAGTCAAAGGCCTCAACGGCGCCAGTTAGCTCAGGCTGTACAGGATGAGCTGGTGAAGGAGCTTAAATTAAGAGATATGGGGATTTTCGACAATAATTTTGCTGTATTGCGTCATACTGCTATGCCCTCCATCTTAGTTGAGGTTGCTTTTATTAGTAACCCTGTAGAAGAGCAGCTGTTAGCTGATAACAGCTTTAGGCAACGCTCGGCAGAGGCTATTTTAGCTGGTATTTCTACATATTTTGTCAACAATTGATACTTAGGAAGCTCCTTCTACCGGAAGGAGTTTTTTTGTTTTTGAATTTGGATACATTTGGATTTGTAGTTTGACAGTTAAACTGGAAGTTTGCTACAATTAGTGCATCTCGGGGAGTGTAGAAAGGAGTTTTTTTGCCAATGCTAACGCTAATTGGAGCATATGTGTTTATTTTTTTTGCCAGAGTTGCAGACGTATCTATCGGGGTAGTGCGAACTTTAATGCTGGTAAAAGGAAAAAAACTCCACGCAGCTGTGCTAGGATTTTTTGAAGTTATCATTTTTATTCTAGCATTAAATAGTGTGGTAAATGACTTAGATGATCCCATTAAGCTTTTATTTTATGGCCTTGGTTTTGCTACCGGCAATATTGTAGGAAGTAATATTGAAGAGAGGCTGGCTCTGGGACACCTGACGGTTCAGGTTATTACATTGAATAAACCGCTGCAGCTTTGCAAAGAGTTAAGGGAGCAAGGTTATGGTGTTACTATAATTGAAGGCCAGGGAAAACAGGGTATCAGAAGAATCTTAAACATTATTTTATCAAGAAAAGAATTGCCTAAGCTGATGAGTTTTATTGATAAATGGGATAGCTATGCCTTTACTACTGTATTTGACACTAGACATACAAAGGGTGGAATTTTTAGCCCAACCTTTGGTAAGAGAAAGTAGTGGCAATTTTTTAAATTGGTGATAATATAATTTAGGGTATTATTATTTTAGCTAACATTGGGAGTGATTAGATGGACCAGGTAGTAAAGGTCGGTGTGTTTGATTCGGGAGTGGGAGGACTTACAGTTGCCACTAAAATTTTTCATCGGTTGCCTTGGGTTTCAGTTATATATTTTGGGGATACTGCCCATGTTCCCTACGGCAATAAAACAGTAGATCAGCTTCAGAGCTATGCTGATCAAATAGCCAGCTTCTTTGTGGAGCAAGGAGTAGTTGGTATTTTGGCAGCGTGCAACACTAGCTCCTCAGTATCTTTAGATTTTTTGCAGGAGAAGTACAGTCAACTCCCTGTTATTGGCGTAGTGGAGCCAGGGGTTAAGGATGCTATTGCATTAACAAGGAACGCTAATATTGGTTTAATCGCCACTGAAGCTACTGTGAAAAGTAAGGCCCATCAATTGGTGGCAGCTAAGCACTCAGAGCAGGTGAACATATTTGCTCAAAGCTGTCCTAAATATGTGCCTTTAGTGGAGGCAGGCGAGGTGAGAAGTCAAGCAGCAAAGGAAGCTACTGAAGAATACTTGAGTAAACTGATGGAGCACAATATTGACACTTTGATTCTTGGCTGTACCCACTATCCTTTCTTAGCTGAAGTGATAAGTGATTACGTAGGACCAAATGTGAAGCTGGTGGATCCTGCTAAGAGTACGGTGGATATGTTAGCCCAAGTCCTGAAGGATAAGGGGTATCATACAGCAAATAGAATAGAACATAGCTTTTATGTCAGTGGAGACAATTTATCCTTTAAGGAAGTGGGAGCTCGCCTAGTGGGAGCGCAATATCTAGGTGAAATAAGCCATGTTGACTTAGATTGAGATTTTTGGAGGTAACAATGACTAATAAAATTGGTATAACTACTACAGTACCAGTAGAAATTATATATGCAGGCAACAGAACCCCAGTTGATCTTAATAATATCTTTATTACCGATGATAAAGCCCATAAGTATGTAGAAGAGGCAGAGCTGGCTGGCTATCCTCGTAATTTGTGCGGCTGGATCAAAGGCCTGTATGGCGTGGCTAGGGAGATAAAGGACTTAGAGGCTATTATTGCTGTAACCCAAGGGGATTGCAGTAATACCCATGCTTTGATGGAAACCTTAGAGCTAGAGGGAATTAAAACAATTCCCTTTGCTTTTCCCTATGATGCAGATTTGGACATGCTCAAGCTGCAAATGGAAAAAATGATGGCATATTTTCAGGTGGACTGGGAGAAGGTAGAGGAGGTTAAGGCTTCCTTAGATGAAGTGAGGGCAGTAGTGTGGGAGTTGGACCGAATGACTTGGGAAGAAAATGTTGTCAGTGGCTTCCACAATCATTTGTTCCAAGTTAATTGTAGTGATTTTAATGGAGATCCTAACAGCTTTAAGCAGCAGGTAGAGCTATTTATAGAGGAGGCCAAAAACAGACATCCCTATAAAGAGGATGTGCGTTTGGGGTATATAGGTGTCCCCCCTATTATGACGGATCTATACCAGTATCTTGAGCAAAATGGGGCTAGAGTAGTATTCAATGAGGTACAGCGCCAGTTTACCATGCCTTTTCCAGGTAATAATGTAATTCAGCAATATGCTCATTATACATACCCATATAATGTTTTCAAAAAAATTGAGGATATTAGAGAGCAAATTGAACTAAGGAATATTGATGGATTGATTCACTATACTCAGAGCTTTTGCTTTCGCCAAATTGAAGATTTGATTTATCGACAGAAGCTAGATATTCCTATATTAAACCTAGAAGGAGACAAGCCGGGCTTGTTAGATGCAAGAACAAAAATGAGGATTGATTCTTTTGTGGAGATGCTGAGGTGAGTAGATGTTAGCTGGGATAGACTTAGGAAGCCGTAATGTAAAGCTAGCCTTTCTTGATCAAGGGAAAATAGCTCAGACATTGCAGTTGGATACTATTGAATTCTACCGGGAGTATGGACGTAAGGAAGGTGAAATGCTAGTAGTAGATTTTGACAGGCTTAATCTGCCCACCTTTGAAAAAATTGTTGCCACAGGCTATGGTAGGCTAACCTTGAACCTCAAGGGAGCCAAGATTATTCCGGAGCTCAAGGCTCATATGCTGGGAGCTATTTACCAAACAGGCTTAAGTGACTTCACGCTGCTGGACCTGGGCGGGCAGGACACAAAAATAGTAAAGGTACGCAAAGGTAAAATGGTAGATTTCCAGACTAATGATCGATGTGCAGCTAGTAGCGGTCGCTATTTAGAAAACATGGCTCAAGTATTAGGAGTTACTTTAGCAGAACTTTCCCGCCATAGTGAAGATCCAGTGACCTTAAACTCCACCTGTGCTGTATTTGGTGAATCGGAGCTTATTGGAAAAATAATTGAAGGCCATTCTATAAGCCAACTAGCTGCAGGCGTTAACTACACTATCTTTAAACGGTTTCAACCAATGCTAGCTCAGCTTGCCAGTGAAACTGTGGTGTTCACCGGCGGGGTTGCATATAACGAAGCTTTGGAGCAAATAGTAAAGCGGGAAACTGGATTGGCAGTGGTTGTTCCAAGGCTGCCAGAATTTAACGGCGCTATCGGCTGTGCCATTGAGGCAGCGAATGAGTAAAGTACTTAAGCCATTCTGTTAACTAAAGATATGAGGTGATATGAAGATGCAAGTCACAGTATTAGGCTGTTGGGCTCCTTATCCAGCTGCCCATGGCGCTTGCTCCGGTTATCTAGTAGAAGCTGGAGATATGAAAATTTTATTAGACGCAGGTCACGGCACCTTTGCTCATCTGGCAGCAGCTATCGACTTTCGCCAGTTAGATTTAGTAGTGGTATCCCACTATCATCCTGACCACTCTGCCGATTTGCCTTGTCTTCGTCATGCTATTCATGGTGCTATCAACGATGGTACTAGGGAAAAAAAGCTAAGAGTTTATGCCCCTAAGGAACCTGGGGAAGAGTTTGAAAGACTGCAAAAGATGAGGGATGGCTTAGACATAAGAGGAATTGATGACATTATGAAAGATGATAATGGGGTAATAGCTATCCCGGAAGGGTTCATTAAGCTCTTCCGAACTAATCATCCTTTACCTACCTACGGCAGTGAAATTATACATAAAGAAGCTAAACTGGTATATTCTGCCGATACTGGTGCAAGTAAGGAGCTGCGGCAGGCAGCAGCACTAGCTGACTTATTAATTTGTGAGGCTAGCTTGCTAGAGGAGCATAAGGAATACGGTGCTCTTAAAGGACACCTAACAAGCAGAGAAGCGGCGCTAATAGCAAAAGAAGCAAATGTGAAAAATCTTTTAATAACTCACCTATGGCCTGAGTATGATTTATCCCGCTTGTTGCAGGAGGCCCAGGAGCTTTTTCCAAATACATTTTTAGCAGCAGAAAAGCTGGTAAGAAAAATCTAAGGAGGTTATTTGATATGTCAAGAATAGATGGACGGGAAGCTGATCAAATAAGAAAAGTAGAAATTAATACCGATTATTTAATTCATCCAGAAGGTTCAGTATTAATAACAGTAGGAAAAACCAAGGTTATTTGCACTGCTACTATTGATGAAAAGGTACCATTTTTTATGAAGGGTCAGGGAAAAGGCTGGGTTACTGCTGAGTATTCAATGCTGCCCCGGGC